>JBOHSP010000319.1:0-4707 GCA_050733275.1 Gemmatimonadales bacterium | reverse complement strand
TCGGAACTGGTGCTGCGGCGCATCCGCGAGCAGCTCGCTCGGGCCGGTCTCTACGAGGCCCGCACGCTGCCGCTGGGACCACCCGACGCACCCGACGCGATCGCCGTCCAGAACCCCCTGTCGGCCGAGGAGGCCCATCTTCGCAGCCGGATCCTCCCCGGCCTCGTGCGCCGCGTCGAGCACAACTGGTCGATCGGGGAGCGGGACGTACGGCTTTTTGAGGTGGGCACGGTGTTCAGGCCGTCCGGCCGTCCGGGCGTCCGGCCGTCCGACGTCCCCGACGAGCAGCTCTGGCTGGGGGCCGTCAGTACTGGCGCCCGCCGTCCCCCCCACTGGTCGGACGGTGCGAAGTTACCTGATATGGACATATGGGACTTAAAGCGCCACTGTGAGTTAGCCGTGGACGCCGCGTCTCCCGGGTCCACGGTGCGGCCCGTCGCCGCAGGCATCGGGTGGGAGGCGGTGGCGGCGGATGGTGGGGTCGTGGGGTGGGGCGGGCCGCTCGAGGCCGATGCCCCGAAGTGGGCGGCGCCGCTCTTCGGTCTCGAGGTGCGGATCACCGTGGCCGCGCCCCCAGTGCCACGCTACACGCCGCTGCCCACGCAGCCGCCGGTGCTGCGCGACCTCTCGTTGGTGCTGCCGCCGCAGGGGGTGAGCGCGGCGGCGGTCGGGGGGGTGCTGCGGCGCGTGGGGGGGACGCTGCTCGAGCGGCTGGACGTGCTCGACGAGTATCGCGGCGCCGGGATCCCGGAGGGGGCGCGCGGCGTCACGTGGCGCTGCACGTTCCGCGACCCCGCCCGGACCCTGACGGAGCGGGAGATGGACGCGCTGCTCGGCCGGATGCTGAGCGCGCTGGAGGATGAGCTTGGCGTACATCGGCGACAGACCTGATGGCGGCGCCCGCGCGGCGATCGATCAGCTCGAGACGATTCTCCGCGAGGTGGCGGAGGAGCTCGCGGGCTGGCGGGCGCGCGCCCAGAAGGCCGAAGCCGAGCTGAAGGCGCGCGGCAACGGCGGCGGGCCTCCCAACCCCGAGCTCGAGTCGGAGAACAAGCTGCTGCGCCAGCGCGTGGAAGGGGCGCGCCGCCGCGTGGGCGAGCTGCTGCAGCGGCTGACGTTTCTCGAAGAGCAGGCGGGCACGAAGTGAGCGCCAAGAAGCACGCGGTACGCGTGATGATCGGCGGCGAGGAGTACACCGTCCGGTCCGATCTCCCGCCCGAGTACACGCGGGAAGTGGCGGCCTACGTGGATCAGGCCGTGAAGAAAGTGTTGAGCCAGGGGCCGCTGGTCGAGAATCACAAGGCGGCGATCCTCGCGGCGCTCGACATCACGAACGAGCTGTTCCAGGCCCGCCACAGCGAGCGGGAAGTGGCCGCGCGGCTGGCGGCGGTCACGGATGACCTTGCCAAGATGTTGCCGCCGGCCAAACGGAAAGCAGCACTGAGCGGGTAGCTGTCAGCTGTCAGCTGTCAGCCATCACAGTCTGCTGAAAGCTGAAAGCTGATGGCCGGACGGCGAACGTGGACAATGAGCCCCGTGGCATCCCACCCACGGCGTGGAGTTAATAGATGCCCAGTTGGATCGCCCTCCTCACGGCCGTACTCGGCGGCGGCATCGCCGCCGGGATCGCCTTTTTTGCGTGGGGGAAGCGGCTCGAACGCCGGGCGGCGGAAGCCAGCCAGCGCCTCGTGCTCGCCGCCAAAGAAGAGCTGATGAGCGTCCGCGAGAACCTGCATAAGACGCTCGACGACAAGCTCGCGGGCGTGGACCGGCGCGACCAGGAGCTGCGCCGCTTCGAGCAGCAGCTCCAGGCGCGGGCGCACAGCCTCGACCAGCGCGAGCGGGAGGTCGGCACGCGGCTCGAGCGGGTCGCCGGCCTCACGGCGCAGGAGGCCCGACAGGAGCTGCTGCGACGCCTGGAAGACGAGGCGCGCGACGAGGCCGCCGCCCTGGCGCGCGACATCAAGGAGCGGGCGAAGAAGAACGCCGATCGTGAGGCCCAGCAGGTCATCGCCCTCGCGATCCAGCGCATGGCGGGCGAGCGCACCGCCGAATCGAGCATCGCCACCGTGCCGCTGCCCTCCGACGACATGAAGGGCCGGATCATCGGCCGCGAGGGGCGGAACATCCGCGCGTTCGAGGCCGCCACCGGGGTGGACGTGATCATCGACGACACGCCCGACACGGTCGTCGTCTCCTGCTTCGAGCCGGTGCGCCGGGAGGTCGGCCGCCTCGCGCTCGAGCGGCTCATCGCCGACGGGCGCATCCACCCCGGCCGCATCGAAGAGATCGTGCAAAAGGCGCAGAGCGAAGTCGACGCGGGGATCGTGGAAGCGGGCGAGCAGGCGGTGTACGAGACCGGGATCCGCGGGCTCCATCCCGAGCTGGTGAAGCTCGTCGGCCGCATGAAGTACCGCACGTCCTACGGGCAGAACATCCTGGAGCACTCGAAGGAGGTCGCCTGGCTCGCCGGCATGATGGCCGCCGAGCTGCGGCTCGACGCGCCCGCCGCCAAGCGCGGCGGCCTGCTCCACGACGTCGGCAAGGTGCTCACTCACGAGCACGACGGCACGCACGTGCAGCTCGGCGTCGAGATGGCGACGAAGTACGGCGAGCAGCCGGTCGTGATCAACTGCATCGCCGCGCACCATGACGACGTGCCGCACGCCTCGCCGATCAGCGTGATCGTGCAGGCCGCGGACGCCGTCTCCGGCGCGCGCCCCGGCGCGCGCCGCGAGGCGTTCGAGACCTACGTGAAACGGCTCGCCGACCTGGAGCGCATTGCCGGCGAGTTCCCGGGCGTCGAGAAGGTCTTCGCGATCCAGGCGGGGCGGGAGATCCGCGTCGTCGTCTCGCCCGAGCGCGTGGACGACGGAAAGACCGCGCGCCTCACTGACGAGATCGCCCGCCGCATCGAGCGCGAGGTGCAGTACCCCGGCCAGATCCGGGTCGTCGTGATCCGCGAAACCCGCGCGGTGGACATTGCGCGCTGACGTCATCGACGGCGCGGCCATCGGGGGAACGATGCGCGCCGAGCTGGTGCGAGGGCCCGACATCGCCGCCTTGAAGAGCCGCGGGATCAATCCGGGGTTGGCCGTCGTGCTCGTCGGCGACAACCCCGCCTCGCAGGTCTACGTGCGCATGAAGATCAAGGCCTGCGACGAGGCGGGCTTCTACCACGAGTCCATCCGGCTCAGGAAGGAAACGACCGAGGCCGAGCTGCTGGCGCTGCTGGAACGGCTCAATGCCGACTCCAAGATCCACGGCATTCTCGTGCAGCTTCCCCTGCCGCCGCAGATCGACACCCACCGCGTGCTGCACCGCATCGACCCGCGCAAGGACGTGGACGGCTTCCACCCCGAAAACGTCGGCAAGGTGGCCGTGGGCGATCCCACCGGCTTCCGCCCGGCGACGCCCTACGGCGTGCAGCAGCTCCTGATGCGCAGCAAGGTCGAGACCAAAGGCAGCCACGCGGTGATCGTGGGCCGCTCGAATATCGTGGGGCGCCCGATGGCCGCCCTGCTGCTGCAGGACGGGCCCGGCGGCAACGCCACCGTGACTGTGTGCCACTCGCGTACCCGGGACATCGCCGCCGTCACACGGCAGGCCGATATTCTCATCGTGGCGATCGGCAAGCCGGAGTACGTTACGGGCGACATGATCAAGCCCGGCGCCGTCGTGATCGACGTGGGCGTGAACCGCGTCGACGACCCCAGCCTCAAGTCGGGCTACCGTCTGGTGGGCGACGTCAAATTCGCCGCGGCGCAGCAGGTCGCGTCGGCGATCACGCCGGTCCCGGGCGGCGTCGGCCCGATGACGATCACGATGCTGCTCTACAACACCGTGCAGGCGGCGCGACAGTGGGCGCACCCGTAGACCTGTTCGCCGCCGCGTCGGCCGAAGGCGCGTGGACCGTCAGCGAGGTCACGCGCCGCGCCCGCGCGGTCGTGGAAGCCGGCCTGCCCGCCCTGTGGGTGCGCGGGGAGATCTCGGGCTTCAAGGCGTGGCGCAGCGGCCACTGGTACTTCTCGCTGCGCGACCAGAGCGCGCAGATCCGCTGCGTGATGTTCGCCAAGCAGAATTTCCGCCTCCCGACGCCGTCCGACGGGATGCAGGTGTTCGTGTTCGCGCGCCCCACGCTGTACCAGGAGAAGGGTGACTTCCAGCTCACGGTCACCGAGCTGCTGTCGACCGAGCAGGGCGGTCTGTGGAAGCTCGCCTTCGAGAAGGCGAAGGCGGCGCTCGCCAAGGACGGGCTGCTCGATCCGGCGCGCAAGCGCCGGCTGCCGCCGTTCCCGGGCCGCATCGCCGTCGTGACGAGCCCCGACGGCGCGGCGCTGCGCGACGTGCAGGCCGTGCTGGCGCGCCGCTGGCCCGTCTGCGAGCTGGTCGTGGTGCCCGCGCAGGTGCAGGGTGCCAAGGCCGAAGCGTCGGTCTGCTCGGCGTTGAACCGCATCCGCCACGTGCCGGCCGACGTGCTGATCGTCGCCCGCGGCGGCGGGGCGATCGAGGACCTCTGGGCGTTCAACAGCGAGCGCGTGGCCCGCGCCGTGGCCGCGATGCCGATGCCCGTGATTTCCGCGATCGGCCACGAGACGGACGTGACGCTGTGCGACCTGGTCGCCGACCTGCGGGCGCCCACGCCGTCCGCCGCGGCCGAAGCGGCGACCCCCGATCGCCAGGAGGTGCTGGCGCAGTGCGGCGTGC
>JBOHSP010000318.1:0-21104 GCA_050733275.1 Gemmatimonadales bacterium | reverse complement strand
CGGGGGCGGGGGCGGGGGCGGGGACGGGGACGGGGGGGGCGGGGACAGGCATAGGGACGGGGGCCGCGCCGCTGGCGGCCGGCAAGGCGACGAGAAACCGGGCGCCGCGGCCCGGCGCGCGCACCAGTGTGAGCTCGCCCCCCGCCTCGCGCACGAGCTGGCGCGAGATGTAGAGGCCCAGGCCGGTGCCGCGCCGGCCCTTGGTGCTCGCGAAGGGGTGAAATAGCCGCTGCGCGATGTCGGGCGCGACGCCCGGTCCGTTGTCGGTCACCGCGACGCACACGCGGCCGTCCTCCACGAAGGAATCGACGATCAGCCGGCGGGGCGGGGGAACGCTGCGCAGCGCGTCGAGCGCGTTGCTCAGCAGGTTGACGAGCACCTGCTCCAGCCGGTTTGCGTCCCCTTCGACCCCTGGGAGGCTGGGATCGAGCTGGCCTTCGATCGTGATCTCGTCGACGCTGAAGCGATACGAGACCAGGTCCATCGCGCCGCGCACGGCGTCGTTGAGGTTGACGCGGGCGGTGCTTGGCTCCCCGGCGCGCACGAAGCGCAGCAAGCCGCGCAACAGCTTGGCGGCGCGCTGGGCCTGGCGCAGGATGCTCTGCATCTCGGCGCGTTGCTCGGGCGGCAGGTTGGCCTCGCCCAGCCGCAGCTCGGCGTTCGTGGCGATGGCCATCAACGGGTTGTTCACCTCGTGCGCCACGCCCGCCAGCAGCTCGCCCGCGGCCGCGAACCGGCCCTGCTCTTCGGCGCGATTGCGCAGCACGCGCGTCATCTGGTTGAAGTGCGCGGCGAGGTTGCCCAGCTCATCGTTCTGCGCGATGGGGAGCTGCGTGGTCAGATCGCCGTCGGCGACCTGTTGCAGGCCGCGTTCCAAACTGGCAAGCGGCGCCCAGAGCCGCCCGCGCAGCAAGAGCAGGGCCAGCGGCAGGATCACGCCCCCGGTCGCCAGCAGCACGACGGCGCCCCGCGCGGGGCCGGCATTCATGAGCAGATAGGCCGCGACCGCGACGGCGTACACCGCGACCGCGCCCACCACGACCGCGATGCGCATGCGGAGGTGCCGTTGCTTGCGCGACGTGCCGGGATTCAGCGGCACGCGCCACCCTGGACGGACGGCGCGCCGCGCCCTAATCTCCCCCGTCCCATTTTCGGTCTTCCACACACGAAGGTGTTCACGATGCGTGCACTCGTCATGCTCCTCGCTTGCGCCGGATTGGCCTGCTCCCGCGCCGCCTCCAGCTCTCCCTCCCCCGGCCTGTCGCCCGCCCGTCAAGATACCGCCGGCGGGGCCGGTGCGCGGGTCACAGGACAGGGGCAGCAGGAGCCCCGCGAGCCCCGGCCGTACAACCGGGTGATCACCGACCGAGCGGTGACCGATTCCGGCATCTTCCTCGTGCACCGCATCGGGGACCGGCTGTATTACGAGATCCCGCGCGCCATGCTCGGGCGGGAGTTCCGGCTGGTGGTGGATCGGCGCGGTACGATGCGCGGCGTGGGCTACGCCGGCGAGCAGATCTCCGCGCGCGTGGTGCGCTGGGACCGGATGGACAACCGCGTGCTGCTGCGCATGATCAGCTACGCGATGCGCGCCGATACCGCCCTCCCGGTGAGCCGCTCCGTCGACCTCTCCAACACGCCGCCGATCATCAAGAGCTTCGAGGTGGCCGCGTGGAGCCCGAGGGACTCCAACGCGGTGATCGACGTGACGAGCCTGTTCACGACCGACGTGCCCGAGCTCAACGCCCGGCAGCTGCGGCTGCGCGTGCGCCGCTTCGATCCGGGTCGCTCACTGGTCGAGCGGGCGAAGAGCTTCCCGCTCAACGTCGAGGTCACGGCCCTGCACACCTTCGAAGTGGACTCGATTCCCGGTGCGCCGGGCAGCGGATGGGACCGCACGGTCAACTCGATCACGATCCCCACCAATTACTCGATGGTGTTGCTGCCCGGGAGCCCGATGCAGCCGCGGCTGTGCGACAACCGCGTCGGCTTCTTCTCCGTCTCATACGAAGATTACGGCGCCGACGAACCGCGCGTGCCCCGGCGCTGTTACATCACGCGCTGGCGGCTCGAGCCCAGGGACTCGACCGCCGCGGTGACCGATCCCATGAAGCCGATCGTGTTCTACCTCGACCCGGCCACGCCGGAGAAGTGGGCGTCCTGGATCATCAAGGGCGTACAGATGTGGGAGCCGGTGTTCCGCGCCGCGGGGTTCTCCAACGCAATCACCGCGCGCCGAGCCCCCACCGAGGCGGAAGATCCCGAGTTCGACCTCGATGACGCGCGTTACTCCACGATTCGCTGGCTGCCGTCAACCATCGAAAACGCGTACGGGCCGCACGTCAACGATCCGCGGACCGGTGAGATCCTGCAGTCGAACATCGGCTGGTTCCACAACATCACGAGCCTGCTGCAGGCGTGGTACTGGGCGCAGGCCGGGGCCGTCGACCCGCGGGCGCGCCGCCTGCCGTTCCCCGACTCCCTCATGGGCGAGATGGTCGCGTACGTCTCCGCGCACGAGGTCGGGCATACGCTGGGCCTGCCGCACAATCAGCTGGCGTCGGGCTACTATCCCGTCGACTCGCTGCGCAGCGCCAGCTACACGCGCCGTCACGGCACGTCGTACTCCATCATGGACTACGCGCGCAATAACTACGTCGCGCAGCCCGGCGATTCCGCCGAGCTGATGCCGAAGATCGGCGTCTGGGACCACTACGTGATCGATTGGGGCTACCGGCGCATTCCCGGGGCGCGCCGGCCGCAGGACGAGCGCTCGCTGCTCGACTCCCTGGCGCGCCTGCAGGACGCGAATCCGTGGTTCCGATTCGGCAATCCCGACGGCATCGACCCGCGCACGCAAACCGAGGCGCTCGGTGACGATCCCATCAAGGCGACGACGTACGGCCTGGCCAACCTCAAGCGCCTGGTGCCGATGCTGATTCCCGCGGCCACGACCAATCAGCTCGAGGACTACGATCTGCTGCGGGACCTCTACGGGCGCCTGATCGGTCAGTGGGGGCTCGAGATGAATCACGTCGCCGTCGTGGTGGGCGGCGTGCACCGTCACGAGAAGTACCCCACGCAATCGGGCGTCATTCACACGCCGGTGCCGCGCGCCCGCCAGGCCGCCGCCGTGCGGTTCCTCCACGACAACGCGTTCACGACCCCCGGCTACTTCCTCGATCCGGCCGTGCTGCGCCGCATCGAGCCGTCGGGCTTCGTGGACCGGATCCGCGTGCGGCAGGCGGCGGTGCTGAACCAGCTGTTCAACGACGGGCGCCTGGCGCGGCTTGCCGAGCAGCAGGCGACGTTGCCCCCGGGGACCGCGTACACGCTGCCCGATCTCTTCGCGGACGTGCGCCGCGGGATCTTCGCCGAGGTCGCCGGCGCGGGCAGCGTGGATCCGTACCGGCGGAACCTGCAGCAGGCGTTCGTGGACCAGATGGAGCGGCTGATCACCACACCGCTGACGCCGCCCGTTCCGCCGCAATTCGCGGCGTTCGGGATCACCCCGACCACGCGGCCCGCCGACGCGCGCGCCCTGGCGCGCCTCGAGCTCCAGGGGGTGCAGGCGATGCTGCGCGCCGCCATCGCGCGCGGACCGCGCGACCGGATGACGCGCGCGCACTACGTCGATCTCGAAGCGCGGATCGACCGAATCCTTAACCCCTCATGAGATCAGTGCGCGGAGACATGCGACGGCTTGACGCCCGGACGCCCGGACCCGTGATAGCGACGCTCCTCGCCGTGTTGGCCGTCTGGCCGTCCGGCCGTCTGGCCGCCCAATCGTACGAGCAGCGCCTCATCGCGATCCCCGACACGGCCAGCATGCGGCGGATGTCCTGGGATCTCACGGCAGTGCCGCACATGGCCGGCACGCCGGCGCAGGCGGCCACCCGCGACTACGTGCTCGAGCGCATGCGGTCCTGGGGGCTGGACTCGGTGTGGACCAAGGAATACACGGTCTATCTGCCGCAGCCGGATACGGTCGCCGCGTGGGTCATCGCGCGGCGCGGCGCGCGTGCCGTGCGGCTTTCGCTCGCCGAGCCGCCGATCGGCCCGGCGCGCGGGCGGGCGCCCGCCGTGCCGCCGTTCAACGGCTACACGGGCGACGGTGACGTCACGGCCGACGTCGTGTACGTGAACTACGGCCTGATCGAGGACTACGCGACGCTGGACTCACTGGGGATCGACGTCCGCGGGCGGATCGTCATCGCCCGCTACGGCCGCTCGTTCCGGGGCATCAAGGCGCGCGAAGCAGAGAAACGCGGCGCCGTCGGCCTCATCGTGTATTCCGATCCGCAGGACGACGGCTATTTCCGGGGCGACGTGTATCCCGAGGGGCCGATGCGGCCGCCTGGCGGTATCCAGCGCGGCAGCATGATGAACGGGAACGGCGATCCCACGACGCCGCTGTGGCCGTCCGTGGCGGGGGCGCGGCGCCTCCCCGAAGACTCCCTGGTCCTGCCGCGCATCCCGATCATCCCGATGGGGTACGGCAACGCCCGCCGCATTCTCGATCCGCTCGCGGGGCCGTCCGTGCCGCAGGCGTGGCAGGGCGTGCTGCCGTTCCGCTATCACGTGGGGCCGGGGCCGGTGCGGGCGCGGCTCCTGGTGCAGACCGAGCGCGGGGCCCGTGCATTCCACCGGATCTGGAACACGTTCGGCCTGATCCGCGGCGCGCGCTGGCCCGGCGAGTGGGTCCTGGCGGGCGCGCACCGCGATTCGTGGAGTCCCGGGGCGCGCGACAACGTGAGCGGCACGGTCGCCGTGCTCGAGGCCGCGCGCGCCTTCGCCACGCTCGCGCGGGCGGGCGAGCGGCCGGCGCGCACCCTCGTGTTCGCCACCTGGGACGCCGAAGAGTGGGGACTGATCGGCTCGACCGAGTGGGCGGAAGAGCTGGCCGATTCGCTGCGGGCGCACGCCGTCGCGTACATCAACGAGGACGGCACATTCTCGGGACCCGAGTTCGATGGCGCGGGATCGCCGTCGCTGAAGCCGCTGTTCCGGGCGGCCGCGCGCGCCGTGCCCGATCCCTTCAAGCCGGGCAGCGTGTACGACGTGTGGCTGGCGCGCCATGAGGGCGACACTGCCGAGTTGACACTGGGGAATCTGGGCGGCGGCTCCGATTTCGCCGGATTCTATCATCACCTCGGCATCCCCTCCGGCGGGATCGGATTCGACGGCCCGGACGGGATCTACCACTCGATGTACGATTCGTTCGATTGGATGTCCCGGTTCGGCGACCCCGGCTTCCGGGCGCACCGCGCCGGCGCCCAGCTGGTCGCCGTGATCCTGGCGCGCCTCGCCAACAGCGACATCGTGCCGCTCGACTACGTCGCGTTCGGCGAAGAGCTGACGGACCTCGTGGCGCAGCTCGATTCCGGCCTGACCCGCAAGGACTGGGGCGACGCCGTGAGCACGGAGGAGCTGCGCGCTGCGTTGGAACGGTTCACGGCCGTCGCCCGGGCGTTCGCGACCGCGCGCGACAGCGCCACGCGCGCGCCGGAGGGCGTGGACAGCGCCCGCGCCGCGCGCGTGAACCACGCGCTGATGCAGGTGGAGCGCCGGCTCACACGGCCCGAAGGCCTCGTGAGCCGCCCGTGGTTCAAGAGCCTGCAGTTCGCGTCCGACGTGGATAACGGGTACGCCACGATGGCGTTCCCCACCGTGAACGAGGCGATTCGCTACGCCGATGCCGCCGCGGCTCGCCGCGAGTTGGCGGACCTCGTGGCGCGGATCGACCAGGCGCGCGCCGCGCTCGTGGACGCGGCGGCCGCGCTGCGGAGCGGACGCCCGTGATGGAATCCCCGCGCATGCGCATCGTGGCATACTACGCCATCTGGGCCACGATCTGCGCCGCCGTCGCGGGCGTCGTGATGACGCTCGTCCATACCTGGGTATTCAGTGATGCCCCGAGCCGCTCCGCCGTTGGGGCGGCGCTGCTCGGCGGCACGCTCACGACGCTCGGCATCGCGGCAGGGCAGGGCGTCACGGTTTTCGCCGCGGGGGGCCTGCTCGCCCGGCTCGGGCGCACGCTGCGCTCCACGGTGCTGCTGGGGCTGCTGATCGGATTGTTCGACTTCGTGCTGTACTTCCTGCAAACGACCGTCCCGGCCACGGAGCTGGGGTGGGGGCCGGATCTGGTGCTTCTCGGGGCGGCGGCGGCCCTGATTACCGCGCTGGGGTCTCAGAAAACCGCTTGATGGAGGAGGGGCTACAGTTTAGGAAGCGTGATCCCGGACTGGGCCTGGTATTTCCCCTTCTTATCTTTGTAGGAGACCTCGCACTCGTCGCCCTCGTCCGCCGTGAAGAACAGGACCTGCGCAATTCCCTCATTGGCGTAGATCTTGGCCGGGAGCGGGGTGGTGTTGGAAATCTCGAGGGTGACGTAGCCCTCCCATTCCGGCTCGAACGGCGTCACGTTTGTGATGATGCCGCAGCGCGCGTAGGTGCTCTTGCCGACACAGATCGTGAGGACGTTGCGCGGAATGCGGAAGTACTCCACCGAGCGCGCGAGCACGAAGGAGTTCGGCGGGACGAGGCAGACGTCGCCCGTGAACTCGATGAACGATTTGGGGTCGAACCGCTTGGGATCCACCACGGCGGAGAGCGCGTTGGTGAAGATGCGGAACTCGGGCGCGACGCGCATGTCGTAGCCGTACGAGGAGACGCCGTAGGAAATGACGCCGCTGCGCACCTGGGCGTCGGCGAACGGCTCGATCATCGCGTGGTGCTCGGCCATGCGCCGGATCCAGCGATCGGACTTGATGGACATGGGGCGCCAATGTAACGGTGGCATCATGACTTACGCCACCGGGTTTGGTTGACAAGGGCCCCGACGGCTCATAGCTTCCGGCAACCTTAGTGAATTTTTTCACGAGCGCGATGCAGCCCTACATCCCGTTCCTGATGCTCCTCGGCCTCGCCATCGTGGCGGCGGCGACGATGATCGGCCTCTCGTACATGCTCGGGCCGCGCCGTCCCACCGACGTGAAGGAGCGGCCCTACGAGAGCGGCATGCCGCCCTTGGGCAGCGCGCACGAGCGCTTCTCGGTCAAGTTCTACCTGGTCGCGGTGTTGTTCATCCTCTTCGACATCGAGACCGTCTTCCTCATCCCGTGGGCGACGATCTTTCTGACCGGCGACGGGGGGATTCCCACCGGGTTCTTGCTGGTCGAGATGCTCGTGTTCCTGCTGATTCTGTTCGTGGGGTACATCTACATCTGGAAGCGCGGGGCATTCCAGTGGGACTAACACCGTTCAAAAAGGCGTCGAACAGGGGCGTCGAGCAGAGACGTCGAACACAGGCGTCGAACGAAACCGTAGGGCGGACTTTGGCGCGTACGTCGTTGTTCGACGGTTTCGTTCGACGGTGTCGTTCGACGGTTTTCTTCTACGAGGTATTCGCGTGAAACACGAAGTCGCGGCTCAGAGCTCGAATTACTTGCTCGCCAAGTTCCAGGATCTCGTGGACTGGGCCGTGAATTCCTCGCGCGCCAATTCCCTCTGGCCCATGCCGTTCGGCACCGCGTGCTGTGCCATCGAATTCATGGCGACGGCGGCGAGCCGCTACGATTTCGCCCGGTTCGGCATGGAGCGACAGGCGTTTTCGCCGCGGCAGGCCGACGTGCTGATCTGCGCCGGCCGCGTCCCCTTCAAGCTCGGCCCCGTGATCCGGCGCATCTACGACCAGATGCCGCAGCCGAAATGGGTCATCTCGATGGGCGCCTGCGCCTCCACCGGCGGCGTCTTCGACAACTACGCGATGGTGCAGGGCATCGACACGCTGGTGCCGGTGGACGTCTACGTTCCCGGCTGCCCGCCGCGTCCCGAGGGACTGCTCTACGGCATCCTGCTGCTGCACAAGAAGATCAAGGGCGAGTCGCTGTTCGATCAGGTGCCGCGGCGCGACGAGCAGCCGCTCGACGAGCGCGGCCTGCGGCTCCCGCCCGCCGAGATCGACGAGCTATCGGAGCCGTTCGGCAACTCCGTCCACCAGTACCGCTCGTCGTGACGGTCCCGGCTCCCTCCGCCGCGCCCGAAGGCCTGCGCGCCGCGTTCGGCGACGCCATCCTGCGTACCGAGACGGCCCGGGACGGCGAGCCGGTCGTGTACGTCCCGGCGGAGCGCCTGCTCGAGGTGCTGCGCTGGCTCAAGGACACGCCCGGTGCGGAGTACGACTATCTGGTCGACGTGACGGCCGTCGAGTACCGCGACCGCGAGCGTCCGCTGCAGGTCGTGTACTTCCTGCGCTCGCTCGGGCGCCGCGCCGATGTGCGCGTGAAGGTCGAGCTCGATCCGCGCGGCCCGCTCGCCGTCGATTCGGTGTGGGGGTTGTGGCGCGGCGCCGACTGGCTGGAGCGGGAAGTCTACGACATGTTCGGCATCACGTTCCGCGGCCATCCCGACCTGCGCCGCATTCTGATGTGGGAGACCTACGCCGAAGGGTATCCGCTGCGGAAGGATTTCCCGCTGCGCGGCCGCTTCTCGCGCGCCGAGCAGGTGCGGCAGGTCCTGAACGCGAATCCCGAAGCGCATTACTCCATGGAAGAGTTGTCGATCGCCGATGCCGCCGGCGACCTCCCCGAGGACATGCGCGAGCGCCTGCGGCGCGGCGAGCGCGGCACGATCCCCGACTCGGAATGACCAAGCGCACGATCACGCTGCCGCTGGCGACGCCGGGGCTCGACGCGCAGGGCCGCCCCCGGCGCGTGCCGCTCGCCGCGGACGCCGTCGCGCCGGCGGACGGGGAGCCCGATCTCGGCGGCGAGCGCTTGCTCGTCAACCTCGGCCCCCAGCACCCCGCCACCCACGGCGTGCTGCGGCTCGTGGTCGAGCTCGACGGCGAGACCGTCGTGCGCTGCATCCCGCACCTCGGCTACCTCCACTCCGGGTTCGAAAAGCTCGGCGAGTACCGCCACTACAGCCAGATCATCCCGCTCACCGACCGCACCGACTACCTCTCGCCGATGGCGAACAACGTCGGCTTCGCGCTCGCGGCCGAGCGGCTGATGGGCATCGCGATCACGCCGCGCTGCACGGTGCTGCGCGTCATCGCCTGCGAGCTGAGCCGCATCATCTCACACATGGTGTGGCTCGGCACGACGTCCATCGATCTCGGCGCGTTCACGCCATTCCTCTGGGCATTCCAGGAACGGGAGCGCGTCTACGATCTCCAGGAGATGTGGACCGGCGCGCGGCTCACGACCAGCGTGACGCGCGTCGGCGGGATGATGGCCGACGTCCCCGATGGCTTCGTCGAGCGGCTGCGCGCGTTCACGGACACCTTCCCCCGGACGCTCGCCGAAATCGACCGCGTGCTGACCCGCAACGCCGTGTGGGCGGGGCGCACCCAGGGGATCGGCATCATGACGGCCGCCGAGGCGATCAACTACTCGCTGTCCGGCCCGATGCTGCGCGCCAGCGGTGTGCCCTACGACGTGCGCAAGGACAAGCCCTACCTCGACTACGAGACCTACGAGTTCGACGTCCCCGTGGGCGAGCACGGCGACGTGTACGATCGCTACCTCGTGCGGCTCGAGGAGTGCTATCAGTCCAACCGCATTCTGCGCCAGACCCTCGAGCGGCTTCCCGACGGACCCGTCAATGTGGACGACCCGCGCGTGATCCTCCCCTCCAAGACGCGCGCCATGAGCGACATGGAGGCCATGATCTATCACTTCAAGCAGGTGATGGAGGGCGTAAAGGCGCCGGTCGGCGAGGCCTACGTCGGGATCGAGAACCCCAAGGGCGAGCTGGGCAACTACCTGGTCTCCGACGGCACCGCCAAGCCGGTGCGCTGGCGCATCCGGCCGCCGTCGTTCATCAACCTGTCGGCGCTGCCCAAGATGGCCGAGGGTCATCTGCTCTCGGACCTGATCGCGATCAATGCGTCCGTGGATATCGTCATGGGCGAGGTGGATCGATGACCCACGCCACGACCGAGGAATACCGTCCCGTCTTCGCCGGCACGGTCCGCGAAGAGCTCGAGACCACGCTGGCGCGCTATCCCACCAAACAGGCGGCGTTGCTGCCGGCGCTGTGGATCGCGCAGCGCGAGCGCGGCTGGATCAGCGACCGCACCATGGCGGAAGTGGCGGAAGTGCTGGGGCTCACGCCCGCGTACGTGAAGGGCGTCGTGACGTTCTACACGATGTACCACCAGCATCCGGTCGGGAAGAATTTCGTGCAGGTCTGCACCACGTCGCCGTGCAACGTGTGCGGCGCCGAGAAGGTGCTCCAGGCGTTGCTCGAGCAGACGGGAGCGGGCGACGCCGGCGCCACCAGCCCCGACGGCCGCTGGACCGTCGTCGCCGTCGAGTGCCTGGGCGCCTGCGGCTTCGCGACGCCGGTGCTGATTAACGAGGAGTTCATCGAGAACGTGACGGCGGAGAAGGTGGCGGAACTAGTGAGGAAATACCGGTGAAGCAAATTCCGAATATCGAATATCCAACAGCGAATATCGAAATGCGCGAATTCGAGATTCGATATTCGATATTGGATATTGGACATTTCTAATGGGTTACCCCCACAAGCCCCACCCCCAAGAAACCGTCGTCCTCTCCGAGTATTTCGGGGACCCCGACGCCCGCTCGTACAAGGGCTGGGTCAAGCGCGGCGGCTACGAGGCGCTGCGCCAGGCGCTGCAGATGCAGCCCGGTGAGGTGGTGGAGGTGGTGAAGGAGTCGGGGCTCCGCGGACGGGGCGGGGCGGGGTTCCCGACCGGGCTGAAGTGGTCGTTCATGCCGAAGGAGAAGAAGAAGCCGCACTACCTCTGCGTGAACGCCGACGAATCGGAGCCCGGCACGTTCAAGGATCGCGAGATCATGCGCTGGACGCCGCACGCGCTGCTCGAGGGCGCCGCCATCGCCGCGCACGCCATCCGGGCGGAGGTCGTCTACGTCTACATCCGCGGCGAGTTCACCGAGCCCTGGACCATCATGCAGCAGGCGCTCGCCGAGGCGAACGCCGCGGGCGTGTTCGGCGCGATCACGGTGCATCTGCACCGCGGCGCCGGCGCCTATATTTGCGGCGAAGAAACCGCCCTCATGAACTCCATCGAGGGCAAGCGCGGCAATCCCCGCATCAAGCCGCCGTTCCCGGCCGCTGCCGGTGTGTTCGGCATGCCGACGACGATCAACAACGTGGAGACCCTGGCCGCCGTGCCGCACATCCTCAAGCGCGGCGCGCCGTGGCACAAAGGTCTGTGTCTGTCGAACCCCAAGAGCACCGGGACCAAGCTGTTCTCGGTCTGCGGCAACATCCAGCGTCCCGGCAACTACGAAGTCACGATGGGCTTTCCGCTGAAGGACCTGCTCTACGACCTGTGCGGCGGAGTCCCGGCGGGGCGCACCCTCAAGGCGTGCATCCCCGGTGGCTCGTCCGTGCCGATCCTGACGCGGGAGGAAACCGAAGCCTGTCTGCTCGACTACGAGGGCGTGGTGGAGAGGGGCTCGATGCTCGGCTCGGGCGGGGTGATCGTGTTCGACGACTCCACCGACATGGTCTACCAGATCATGCGGCTCGCGCGCTTCTACGCCCACGAGTCGTGCGCGCAATGCACGCAGTGCCGCGAGGGAACCGCCTGGACCACGAAGATCCTCGAGCGGATCCTCGCCGGCCAAGGCAAGACCCAGGACCTCGACCTGCTGCTCGACCTCGCCGACAACATGACCGGCAAGACCATCTGCGTGCTGTCGGATTCCTGCGCGGCACCGGTGGTGAGCGGCATCAAGAAGTTCCGGAGTGAGTTCGAGGACTACATCGCGGGGAAGCGAAAGCCGGTGATGGTGGCATGAGACCAGGGCCCGTGATCGGTATTGGTATCCGTGCGCTGAAGCGCCGAGCCGGCCGTTTACGGCGCGGTCTACAAACGGAACCATTCCCCTGTGTCTAACCAGCTCATCAATCTCACCATCGACGGCGTCCCCGTCGCCGTGCCCCCCGGCACGCTCGTCATCGAGGCGGCCAAGCAGGCGGGCGTGCTCGTGCCGCACTACTGCTATCACCCCGGCCTCCCCGTCGCCGGCGTGTGCCGTATGTGTCTGGTGGAGATCGAGAAAGCGCCGAAGCTGCAAATCGCCTGCGCCACCCCGGTGGTCGAGGGGATGGTCGTGAAGACGCAGACCGCCCCGGCGAAAGAGGCGCGCAAGAGCGTGCTGGAGTTCCTGCTGATCAATCACCCGCTCGACTGCCCGATCTGCGATCAGGCGGGCGAGTGCGAGCTGCAGGACTTCGTGTTCCAGGAAGGCCGGGCCGGCACGCGCTACGCCGAGTTCGCCAAGCGGTTCAATCCCGTAGAGGACTTCGGCCCCGACATCCTGTACGTGCCGAACCGCTGCATCCTCTGCACCCGGTGCGTGCGGTTCATGGAGGACATCGCGCAGGAGCCCGTCCTGAACGTCTCGGAGCGCGGCGACCGGGCGTTCATCGGCATTCACCCCGAGGCCCGTCTCGATCATCCCTGGGCCGGCAACGTCGTCGATCTCTGTCCGGTGGGCTCGCTGCTCTCCAAGGACTTCCTGCACAAAGCGCGCGCCTGGGAGCTGGACAAGACGCCGTCGATCTGCACCGGCTGCTCGCAGGGCTGCAACATCTCGCTCGACACGCGCGAGGACGTGGTGGTGCGCGTGCGGCCCCGGCCCAACCTCGAGGTGAACCGCTACTTCATCTGCGATCACGGGCGGATGCACTACCCCTGGATGAACCGGGGCGACCGCATCGAGGCGCCGCTGGTGCGCCACGGCAGCGAGCTGCGGGCGACCGATTGGGACGAGGCGTTCGCCCGCGTGCTCGGCATCCTGCGCGGGGCGGCCGAGGGCGGCAAGACCGTCGCCCTCGTCTCCCCCGGCGCCTCGAGCGAAGCGCTGTTCCTCGCGAAGCGACTACTGTCCGGCTTCGAGTGGCGGGGCGCGTTCCAGGTGGTCATGGGCGAGGAGGCGCCGCTCGCGGGCGTGCCCGATCTCGCGCTGCGCGCCGAGCGCGCCGCCAACGCGCGCGGCGCGGAGCAGCTCGGCTACACCCGCGACTACGCCGGCGCGCTCGCCGCCGCAGCCCAGGCGAGCGTCGTCCTGGTGCTCGACGATCCCGAGTGCCCCGTGGAGACCGCTGGCGCGCTCATCTATGCGGGCACCGTGCTCCCGGACGAGGCCGCCAGCCGCCGCGCCGAAGTCGTGCTCCCGATCGCCAACGTCGCCGAAGAGGAGGGCACGTTCGTCAATCGCGACGGCCGGGCCCAACGCTACTATCCCGCCAAGTCGGCGCCCGGAATGGCGCAGCCGGCGTGGTGGGTGTTCGGCGAGCTGATCGCCGCGCTGGGCGTGGGGGAACGGCCCGCGGGTCCGGCAGAGGTCTTCGCGCAGGCGCAGCCGGGAGTACCGGCGTGACCCCGTTCCTCGTCATCTCCGGAATCAAGGTCTTCGTGGTCTTCAACCTCATCATGGTGGGCGTGGCGCTCCTCACGCTCGCCGAGCGCCGGATCTGCGCCTGGATGCAGGATCGGCTGGGTCCGAACCGCGTGGGCCCGCAGGGGCTGCTGCAGCCCGCCGCGGACGGGCTCAAAAACGTCCTCAAGGAAGAGACGTCGCCGGCGCTCGCGGACCAGCCGCTGTTCACGCTCGCCCCGATGATCGCGTTCGTCCCGGCCCTGCTCACGTTCGCCGTGATCCCCTTTGCCGCCCCGCTGCCGACCCGCTGGGGCCTGATCCCCATGGTGGTGGCCGATCTCCCCGTGGGCTTCCTCTATATCCTCGCGATCAGCTCGCTCGGCGTGTACGGCATCGTGCTGGCCGGCTGGGCGTCGAACAACAAGTACGCCCTGCTCGGTGGGCTGCGCGCGGCGGCGCAGATGATCTCCTACGAGATCGCGCTCGGCATGAGCACCGTGGCCGTGCTGCTGCTCGCGGGCAACGTCACGCTGTCGCAGGTGATCGCCCAGCAGCAGCAGGGCGCCTGGTTCGTCGTGCCGCTGACCCTGGCGTTCGTGATCTTCCTGATCAGCGCCTTCGCGGAGACCAACCGGCTGCCGTTCGATCTCCCGGAGGCCGAAGGGGAGCTGATCGCGGGCTACCACACCGAGTACAGCGCGATGAAGTTCTCGATGTTCTACATCGCCGAGTACTCGAATATGGTGACCGCCTCGGCGCTGTTGGCGACGCTGTTCTTCGGCGGGAGGGACGTCCCCTTCACGCGCTGGGACCAGGCCGGCGAGCCGAGCGTCTGGAAGACGCTCGCCACACTGGGCGCGTTCGGCCTGAAGACCCTCTTCTTCCTGTTCCTGTATATCTGGATCCGCTGGACCCTGCCGCGGTTCCGCTACGATCAGCTCATGGCGCTGGGCTGGAAGGTGCTGCTGCCGCTCGCGCTGCTCTACATCACGGTCATGGCCACGGCCATCTGGGTCGCGGGCGCGCAACTGGGCTGGGTCTGGGGACCGGGAATGGCATGGGCGCTGGGCGCGCTGAACCTCGTGCTGCTCGTCGCGCTGGTGTGGTGGCTGGACCGCGGGCGGATCGTCGCGGGCACCGGCGCGGTGCGGGAGGAGCCGGCCTGATGGCGATCGGCGTCAAGGTGATGCAGCGGCCGCAGCGCCAGATCTCCTACCTGCGCGCCACGCTCAAGGGGATGGCGCTCACGTTCAGCCACCTGTTCCGGCCCAAGGTCACGATGCAGTACCCCGAGGAGAAATCCTCGAAGGACTGGACCCTGTCGTCGCGGTGGCGCGGCACCCACCGCATGCTGACCGACGAGCAGGGCCGCGCCAAGTGCGTCGCCTGCGGGCTCTGCCCGCAGATCTGTCCCGCCAACTGCATCAAGCTCGTGCCCGGCGAAGACGAAGCAGGGCACCGCTACCCGCTGATCTACGAGATCGACGAATTCCGCTGCATCTTCTGCGGCTACTGCCAGGAGGTGTGTCCCGAAGAAGCGATCCACGTCGGCGTGCACTACGAGAATTCCGAGTACTCGCGCGACCGCTTCGTGTACGATCTCGAGCGGCTGTGCGCGCAGACCCACCCGGTCTCGACCCTGTGGGATCCCTCCGATCCCCGGGGCGAATGACGCCGTGACGCTCACGGTCTTCTGGATCTTCGGCGTCATCGCGATGCTGAGCGGGCTGCTGTGCATCACGCGCCGCAGCCCGGTGGCGAGCGCCCTGTGGCTGGTCGTGACGCTGTTCGCGCTGGCCGCGATGTACGTGATGCTCGAGGCGCCGTTCATCGCTGTCCTGCAGGTGCTGGTGTATGCCGGCGCCATCATGGTGCTGTTCCTGTTCGTGATCATGCTGCTCAACCTCGGGCGCCCCGGCCCCACCGACCTGAAGGGACCGCTCGGGATCGCCGTCGCGGCCGTGCTCGCCGGCGTGTTGCTGTTTCAGTTGCGGGTGCTGAGCCACGCGGCGCCGCCGGCCGCCGCCGAGCTCGCGCCCGGGGCGATGGCCGCGCTGCAGGCGCGCGAGGGGATGGTGGGGGCGGTGGCGCGCCCGCTATTCGACGCCTACCTGATCCCGTTCGAGATCGCGAGCCTGCTGCTCCTCGCCGCCATCGTCGGGACGGTCGTGCTCGCCAAGCGGCGGCTCTAGCATGCTCCTCGGTCCCGCGCTCGCGATCTCGGCCGTGCTGTTCGCCCTCGGCGTCGCGGGGGTGCTGCTGCGCCGCAACGCCATCGTGATCTTCATCTGCGTCGAGCTGATGCTCAACGCCGTGAATCTCACGCTGGTGGCGCTGGCCCAGCGGCTCGGCGTGGCCGGCCAGGTCTTCGTCTTTTTCGTGATGGCGGTCGCCGCCGCCGAGGCGGCCGTCGGCCTCGCCATCATCCTGGCCGTGTACCGCCACAAGCAGTCGGTCGATCTCCAGAACATGACGCTGCTCAAGGGCTGAGATGACCGGCACGGCCGTCGATCTCATCTGGCTCGCGCCGGCGCTCGCGCTGCTCGGCTTCGTGCTCAACGGCGCGCTCGCCCTCGTCCGGCCGACCGCCAAAACGCTGGTCTCCCTGATCGGGGTCGGCGTGCCGCTCGGTGCGTTCGCCGTCGGCGTCGCCGTGTTCCTCGCCTTCGCGGGCTTCCACGCCGAGGCGCCGCTGGTATTCCGCTATTGGTCGTGGATGCCCGTCGGCACCCTCGTCCTCGACGCGGCCCTGCAGGTGGATGCGTTGTCCACGGTCATGGTGCTCGTCGTCACGGGCGTCGGCTCGCTGATCCATCTGTTCAGCGTGGGCTACATGCGCGACGACCCGGGATACGCCCGCTACTTCGCCTACCTCAACCTGTTCGTCTTCTTCATGCTGGTCTTGGTGCTGGGGGCGAACTTCCCGGTGATGTTCGTGGGGTGGGAGGGTGTGGGGCTGTGCAGCTACCTGCTGATCGGGTTCTGGTTCAACGAACAGATCAACGCCGACGCCGGCCGCAAGGCGTTCATCGTGAACCGGATCGGCGACTGCGGCTTCCTCGTCGCGATGTTGCTGATCTTCTGGACGACGGGCTCGCTCGATCTCGGGGCCGTGTTCACGGCCGCGCCCACGGTGCTCGCGGCAGGAGGCGCCGCGGTCACGTGGATCACGCTGCTCCTGTTCCTCGGGTGCACGGGAAAATCGGCGCAGCTCCCCCTGTACACGTGGCTGCCCGACGCGATGCAGGGTCCCACGCCGGTGTCGGCCCTGATTCACGCCGCCACGATGGTCACCGCCGGCGTCTACCTGGTGGCCCGCTGCAACGTGCTGTTCGCGCTCGCGCCCCTCTCCCAGGCCGTGGTCGCCGGCGTGGGCGCGCTCACCGCGCTGTTCGCCGCCACCATCGCGCTCCAGCAGTGGGACATCAAGCGGGTCCTCGCCTATTCGACGATCTCGCAGCTCGGCTACATGTTTCTGGCCGTCGGCACCGGGGCGATGGCGGCCGGCATCTTCCACCTCGCCACGCACGCCTTCTTCAAGGCGTTGCTGTTCCTGGGCTCGGGCAGCGTGATCTTCGCGATGCATCGCGCCTATCACGCGACCCACGCGCACGAAGACGCGCAGGACATGCGCAACATGGGCGGGCTGCGTCGCTACCTCCCGTGGACCGCCGTCCTCATGTGGATCGCCACGCTCGCCATCGCGGGCATCCCGCCGTTCTCGGGCTTCTTCTCCAAGGACGAGATCCTCGCGGCAGCGTTCGCCCGGGGCGCGGGTGAGCCCGCCTGGTTGGTCTTCTGGGCGCTGGGCCTCCTCGCCGCGCTGCTCACCGCCTTCTACATGACCCGCCTGATGCTCTACACCTTCCACGGCCCGAACCGCAGCGGTGACCGCGAGCAGGGGCACCTCGCCGAAGCGCCGGGGATCATGACGGGGCCGCTGGTGGTGCTCGCACTGCTGTCGCTGGTGGGCGGCGCACTCAACATCCCCGCGCTGTGGGGCGGCACCGCCTGGCTGCACCACTGGCTCGAGCCCGTGACGGCGCGGGGCGCGGCACTCCAGCCGGAATCGCATCTCGCCCCCACCACGGAATGGGTCCTCGTGGGCGTGGCCGTCGCCGTGGCGCTCGCCGGCATCGCCGCCGCCTGGCGGCTGCTCCGGCCCGCGGGCCTGGTGCCCGCGCGGGCGGCGGTCCCCGAGCGGGGCTTGGCCAGGGTGCTGCGCAACAAATGGTATGTGGACGAGATCTATGCGGCGCTGTTCGTGCGGCCGCTCGTCTGGCTGTCCCGCGAAGTGCTGTGGAAGCGCGTGGACCAGCGCCTGGTCGACGGCGCCGGCGTAAACGGCGCCGCGCGCGCCGTCCGCGCCTGGGGCATCATCGGCACCCGCCTCCAGACGGGCCGTGTCGGGACGTACGTCGGCCTGTTCGTCGTGGGGGTTCTCCTGATTCTGTGGAGGGTCACGAGCTGATGTACGAGCGCTGGGCCCTCACCGCCTTGCTCGCCTGGCCGCTCGTCGCGGGGCTGCTGGTGCTGCTCGTGCCCGCGCGGCTCGCGAAGTCGGTCGCGTTCGTCGCGAGCGTCGTCGAGTTCGCGCTCTCGCTCCCGCTGTGGTGGACGTTCGTCCCCGAACGCGGTATGCAGCTCGTCGCCGACCACGCCTGGATCAGCGCCTGGGGCATCCGCTACACCGTCGGCGTGGACGGGATCTCGCTCTTTCTGGTACTGCTCACGACGTTCCTGATGCCGCTGTCGGTGCTGGGGAGCTGGACGTACGTCACGAAACGCGAGCCGGCGTTTTACGCGCTGTTGCTCGTGCTCACCACGGGCATGATCGGCGTGTTCATCGCGCTCGACCTGTTCCTGTTTTACGTGATGTGGGAAGTGATGCTGATCCCGATGTACTTCATCATCGGGGTGTGGGGCGGCGAGAACCGGCTGTACGCGGCGATCAAGTTCTTCATCTACACGATGTTCGGCTCGCTCCTCATGCTGGTGGCGATCCTGGTGCTCTATCTCCACGTCGGCCGGGCGACGGGAACGTATTCCTTCGCGTACCTCCACATCCTCCAGAACCTCCACAACCTCGGCACCCTGGGGTGGTGGCTGTTCGGCGCGTTCTTCCTCGCGTTCGCGATCAAGGTCCCGCTGTTCCCGTTCCACACCTGGCTGCCCGACGCGCACGTCGAGGCCCCGACGGCGGGATCGGTCATTCTGGCCGGCATCCTGCTCAAGATGGGCACCTACGGCTTCATCCGGTTCGCCGTGCCGCTGTTCCCGGCCGTGGCGCTGCACGACGCCGTGCAGCTCACGATCGTCTCGCTGGCGCTGATCGGGATCATCTACGGCGGCCTCGTCGCGATGGTGCAGCCGGATTTCAAGAAGCTCATCGCCTATTCGTCCGTCGCGCACCTCGGGTTCGTGATGCTCGGGATCTGGGCGCTGACGCTCCAGAGCGTGCAGGGCGCGCTGCTGGTGATGATCAACCACGGCATTTCCACGGGCGCGCTGTTCTTCCTCGTCGGCATGATCTACGAGCGGCGCCACAGCCGGCTCATCGCGGCCTACGGCGGCATCGCCCGCGTGGTGCCGCTGTTCGCGGCGATCCTCACCATCGTGTCGCTGTCGTCGATCGGGTTGCCGGGCACGAACGGCTTCGTCGGGGAGTTCCTCGTGCTGCTCGGCTCGTTCCGCACCTATCCCATCGCCACCGCGATCGCCACCACCGGGGTGATCGTGGCGGCCGCGTATCTGCTCACGGCCTTGCAGCGCATCCTCTTCAATCCGCTCGCGCACGCCGAGAATGAGACGCTCACCGACCTCACGCCGCGCGAGCTGGCGGTGCTCCTGCCCCTGCTGGCCTGCATCGTCTGGATCGGCGTGTACCCCAAACCGTTCCTGCGCCGCATGGAGCCGTCGGCGCGTCACTTCATCGAGCAGGTCCGGTCCGGAACCCCGCCGGCGCCTGCGGTCGCCGCGGACGCCGCGCCATGACGCTCGATCCGGCGCGCTATGGCGATCTGATGCTCATGCTGCTGCCCGAGCTCGTGCTCACGGCATGGGCCATGGGGTTGCTCGTGTTCGTGGCGTGGCGCCATCACCGCGTGCGGGATCTGCGCGCCGCCGGCTGGCTCACGCTGGCGGGCCTGGCGGCCACCGCAGTGGCCGTCTGGTGGCTGTGGTGGCACTCGGCGCGGCTCGCGCCGTCCGGCGCCGACTCCATGATCGCGGTGGACGACTTCCGCTGGGTCGCCGA
This sequence comes from Gemmatimonadales bacterium, assembly GCA_050733275.1. GTDB lineage: Bacteria > Gemmatimonadota > Gemmatimonadetes > Gemmatimonadales > GWC2-71-9 > 20CM-2-65-7. The sequence goes on along the minus strand of JBOHSP010000318.1, from coordinate 1,460 downwards.
CTGGACGTTCCTGGGTGCGGCCGCGCTGACCGTGTTCATCTCGTTCCGCTATCTCGAGCGCGAGCAGCTGCTGGCGCCGGAGTACTACGTGTTGCTCGTGTTCGCGACGCTCGGCATGATGCTGATGGCCGGGGGCGCGGACCTCATCGTGCTGTTTCTCGGCCTCGAGCTCATGTCGGTGGCGGTGTACGTGCTGGCGGGGATCGACCGCCGGCGGGCGCGGTCCGCCGAGGCGGCCCTCAAGTACTTCCTGCTCGGGGCATTCGCTTCGGGCTTCCTGCTCTACGGCATCGCGCTCGTGTACGGGGCGACGGGGACGACCGGCCTGCACGGCATCGCCGCGCGCCTCACGGCCGCGCCGGATCCGGGCATCATGCTGCTCGCCGGCCTCGCCCTGCTCCTCGTGGGCTTCGCGTTCAAGGTGGCCGCGGTGCCGTTCCACACCTGGGCGCCGGACGTGTACGACGGCGCGCCGACCCCGGTCACCGCCTTCATGGCGACGGCCGTCAAGGCCGCCGCCTTCGCCGCGCTGTTCCGGGTGCTGCTCGCGGCCTTCGCCCCGCTCGCCGCCTGGCGCGACATCCTGTGGTGGCTGGCGCTGGTGACGATGATCGCCGGCAATCTCCTCGCGCTGGGCCAGCGCTCGCTCAAGCGGATGCTGGCGTACTCCTCCGTCGCCCACGCGGGCTACCTCCTCGTCGCCGTCGTCGCCGGCGGCGCGACCGGTCCGGCCGCGTTCGTCGTGTACCTGGCCGCCTACGTCCTCATGACCATCGGCGCGTTCGCGCTGCTCGCCGCCAAGGGGCAGGGAGGGGAGAGCGATGTTCTGATCGACGACCTCGGCGGTCTCGCGGACCGGCGGCCATGGCACGCGTTCGCGCTGGCCGTCTGCATGTTGTCGCTGCTCGGCTTTCCCGGGACGGCGGGGTTCATCGGCAAGTGGTACATCCTGCTGGCGGCGACCGGGGTCGGGGAGCATCTGCTCGCCGCCACAGTGGTCGTGACCAGCGTAGTATCCGCGGGGTACTACCTGCCGGTCATTATGGCGATGTACATGAAACCCGAAGCCGCCGAGGCGGCGCACGTGGATGTGCGACTCGGCAGGTTGGCGGGGGGCGCGGTCGCCGTGGTCGTCGCGGGTCTGCTCGTGTTGGGGGTGTGGCCCAACCGGCTGTTCGAGCTGGCCCGCGCGGCGGGCGACAGCGTCCGGCCCGCGCCCGCGCTGTACCAGTCGCCGGCGTCCGCCGCGGCTCCGCTCGCTCGCCCGGCGGCGGCCGACTCGAGCACCGGCCGATGAAGCTCCCCGCGACGATATTCCGCCAGTACGACATTCGGGGCCTGGTCGGCGAGCAGTTGACACCCGACGCGGCGCGGGCCGTGGGCCAGGCCTTCGCGACGTTCGCCGCCGCGCGGCTGCGCGCCGCTGCGCCGCGGATCGCCGTGGGGCGGGACAATCGCCC
>JBOHSP010000317.1:0-6183 GCA_050733275.1 Gemmatimonadales bacterium | reverse complement strand
GGCCACGTGATATTCGGGCCCGCGCCACACTTCCACGCGCACCGTCCCGGCCGGCACGACGAGCTCCGCCGCGCCGGTCGAATGGAAGTAGCCGTATTCGAAAGCGCGCTCCGCGCGGTCGAACGCTTCGTCCGCGTGGCGCCAGGCGTCGTCGGGCGCGTAGGCGCGGCCATCGGCCGCGATCACCGACACGCGCGCGGCGAGGGGCCGGCCCGCGCGATCGACGGTCAGCACGCGCAGGGTGCCGACCGGCCCCTTGTAGCGCCGCCGTGTCGGCTCGATGGGCTGCTTGCGCCCGCCGACCACCTCGATCACCCAGAGCGACGTGTTGCCGCCCTCGTTGGAGATGCAGGCAATGCGGGTGCCGTCGGGGGACCAGCGGGGGGCGGTGACGTCGAAGTTCCCATAGGTGAGCGGCACGGGGTCGCCGCCCTCGCTCGTCATCAGCCAGAGCTGGTGCCACTGCCGCCCCAGATACGAGCTGTACACGATGCGCCGGCCGTGGGGCGACCAGTCCGGCCGCGCCTTCCAGGTGGTCTCCTCGTAGCGCAGCTCCCGCAGCGGCGCGCCCGGCCGGGCCGCCATGCGCCAGAAGCCGCCCGTGCCGTGGATGCGGCCGCGGTTCGAGACCAGCACCAGCTCCGTGCCGTCGGGCGACCAGGCGGGCGAGATGTAGTGGTCCCAGCGGCTGTAGTAGTAGCGCGGCAGTCCGCTGCGCTGATCGTCGGTAAGGCGAAGCGGATCCTTCGCCCCTTCGGGGCTCAGGACGAAGATGTGCCAGCGTCCGTTGTAGAGCGACGAGACGAAGGCGATGCGGGTGCCGTCCGGCGACCAGCGGGGCTCGACGTTCACGGCGCCATTCGCGGTGAGCGGCGTGACGCTGTCGCCCGCGAGGTCGAGCACCAACAACTCGATGGCGTCGCGCGCGTAGCGCGCGAACACGACTCGGCGGCCGTCCGGCGACCAATCGGGCTGATAGTCGTAGCCGGGGCCGGCCGTGAGCTGCCGCGCCTCCGGCGATCCGATCCGCTGGCGCCACAACGACCCCTGCATCGAGTAGATCAGCTCGGTGCCGTCGGGCGACCACGTCACCGCGCTCGGCCCACTCGTCACCTGGGGCACGTACATCTCGCGCCAGTAGTAGGCGTGCGGCAGGGCAACCTGCTCGAGGACGGGCTGGCGCGCCGCCGGCGGGGCAGCGGGCGGGACAACCGGCCCCTGCACCAGCAGGGCGAGAATCGCGGGGGCGAGCATCATGCCTGGAGATACCGCCGCTGCGGGTCGAGGACCTCGCGCAGCAGGCGCAGCTCGGTGGCGGTCGGCGGCTCGAGGCGCGCGAGGCGCGGGCGACCGCGGAGGTCCCAGCCGACGCCCGCGCGCACCTCGGCCTCGTCGACGCCGGGATAGAGAGCGGCGAGCACCAACTCTCCGGTCTCCGGGTCCGCTTCCAGCAGGGCTTTATCGGTGATGACCTTCACCGGCCCGGCGCCCCGGAGCCCCAGTTCCGCGCGCGTCCGGCCATCCACGCGCTGGCCCGGGCTGGTGCGGAAGTCCACGCGCTCCGGGAAGGCGCGCGGCGAGAGCGTCGCGATCACCAGGGTGCGTTGCGCGTGAATCGCGATTTCGGCCGCCCCGCCGCTGCCGGGGAGGCGCACCCGGGGCCGCTCGTACGGACCGATCACCGTCGTATTGATGTTGCCATAGCGATCCACCTGCGCGCCACCGAGAAACCCGACCTCGATGCGGCCGTTCTGGAGCAGGAGCTGGAACACGTCGGCCATGCCGCAGACCATCAGCGACCCGGTGACGAGTGCCGGGTCGCCGATCGATAGCGGCAGGCGCGACGGGATCGCGCCTACGGCGCCCGACTCGTAGATGAGGACGAGGTGCGGCGCGTGCGTGCGCCGCGCGAGGTTGCACGCGAGGTTCGGCAGGCCGATGCCGACGAACACCACTTCGCCGTCCCGGAGCTCGCGCGCCGCGACGGCGGCCATCATCTCGTCGGGCGTGTGGGGAGCGGCGCGGCCGTCAGAACCCGTAGTTCACCCCGGCGCACGACCGCTCCCCGGCTCGAAGCCGGTCGGCGAGCCCCGGCTGCTTCTCCATGTAGGCGGCGCGGTCCGGCACGCCGTGCACGAACTCCTCGAGGTAGCGATCCAGCGCCGCGGGGTCTCGCGAAACCTGGTCCCAGCCGACGTAGAAGTCGTTGTCCCGGTCGTAGTGCCCCTGCGCGTAGGAGGGGTGCGCGCCCCACGGCTCCACCACGACGGCATCCACGATGATGCCGGGGATGGCGGTCCGGTTGGGATCGGAGCGGATCACGTCTTCGGCCACGAGCTCTTCGACCACGACGATGACGCGGCGCGAGGCGAACGCCGCCTCTTTCTGGACGCCGAGCAGCCCCCAGATCTGCGTGTTGCCGTGCGCGTCGGCGCGCTGGGCGTGGACAATCGTCACGTCGGGCGTAAGCGCCGGTACGGTGGCGAGCGCCTCGCCGGTGTACGGACAGGTTACCGACCGGATGCGCGGATTCACGCGCGGCAGGTCGGTGCCGCCGTAGTCGCGCAGCGGCCAGAACGGGAGCCCCGTCGCGCCCGCCGAAAAGCGCGCGACCATGCCGAAGTGCGAATACTCTTCGATCTCGAGCTGCCTGCGTTCGACGGCGCGGCGGAAGGCGTGCAGCGATCCCACGCCGGGATTCCCCGCCCAGGAGAACACGAGCTTCTTGGCGCACCCGGCCGCGATCATCTGGTCGTAGATCAGGTCGGGGGTGAGGCGGCACAGCGTGAGATCGCGGCGGCGCTGGCGGATGATCTCGTGGCCCGCCGCAAAACAGATGAGGTGCGTGAATCCTTCGATGACGACGGTATCGCCGTCGCGCACGAGGCGCGCGATGGCGTCCCGCATCGCCATGACCTTCGCGTCCCGCGCGCTTCCGCCGTCCGCCATCCGCCGTCAGCTCAATCGCCCATCTCGGCGAGGCACTCGTCGATGATGCGCAGCGCGGTATCGACGTCGTGCTCGTCCACGACGAGGGGTGGGGCCAGGCGCAGGGCGCTCTTTCCCGCGCCGAGCAGCAGCAGCCCTTTCTGGAATGCGCGGCTCACGAGGGTGCGCGGCACCTCGGGCGCCGGCTCGCGCGTGTCGCGGTCGGTGACGAACTCGACGCCCACCATCAGGCCGCGGCCGCGGACATCACCGATGGTCGCGAATTTCTCCTGGAGCCGGCGCGCCCCCGCGATCAGGCGCTCACCGACGCGGTTCACGTGCGGGAGCAGCTCCCGCTCGACGACGTCGAGCGTGGCGAGCGCGGCGGCGCAGCACACGGGATTGCCGCCGAACGTGGTGCCGTGCGCCCCCGGCGTCCACTTCATCACCGATTCCTTGGCGATGATGGCGCCGATCGGCATCCCGCTGCCGAGGCCTTTCGCGGAGAGCAGCACGTCCGGCTCGATGCCGTCGTACTCGCAGGCGAACATCTTGCCGCTGCGCCCGATGCCGCTTTGCACCTCGTCGCAGACGAGCAGGATGCCGTGGCGGTCGCACAGCTCGCGTAGCGCCACGAGATACCCCGGCGGGGGCACGACGTAGCCGCCCTCGCCCTGGATCGGCTCCACGAAGATCGCCGCCACGCTCTCCGGCGGGAGCTTCTTCGTGAACAGCTCGTCCTCGATCCACGACACGCACCGCATCGTGCACGCCGCCTCGCCGCGGCAGTACTCGCAGCGGTAGCGATAGCCGTACGGCACGTGATGAATTTCGGGGAGAAACGGCGCGAATCCCTCCCGGTGCACGGCCTTGCTGGCCGTGAGACTCAGGCCTCCATAGGTGCGGCCGTGGAACGCGCCCAGGAACGCGATGATCGCGGGGCGCCCGGTCGAATGCCGGGCGAGCTTGATCGCCCCTTCCACCGCCTCGGTGCCGGAGTTCGACAGAAACACCCGCTTCTTGCTGGGCCCGGGCGCGAGGCGCGCCAGGCGCTCGCACAGCGCGGCGAAGCTCTCGTAGTAGAAGTCGCTGCCGCAGATATGGAGGAAGCGGGAGGCCGCTTCCTGCACCGCCGCCACGACCTGGGGATGGCCGTAGCCCGTCGAGGCGACGGCGATGCCCGCCATGAAATCGAGGAAGCGATTCCCGTCGACGTCCTCGACCATGGCGCGTTCGCCGCGCGCCACGACCAGCGGATACTCCTTGGGATACGAGGTCGACGCCCAGCGGTTCTGCCGCTCCACGATGGCACGCGCTTTCGGGCCGGGCGGCGGCACGACGATGCGCGGATAATCCCGCGCCCGGTCAGTTCGCATGCTGACGGCCGACGGCTGATAGCTGAATGCTCCTCACCGTCGCCTCCAAGGCCTTCGTAAATCGGCTGCGGATCTCGTCTATTTCGCTTTCCGTCACAATGAATGGCGGCGCCACCATCGCGAGGTCCCCGTTCGTGCCGTCGGCGTGCCCCACGTTGGGCCACACGGTGAGCCCGGCGTCGAGCGCCGCGTCGGCGAACGTCTCGGCGAAGCGCGCTGAGCGCGGGAACGGCGCGCGCGTCGCCTTGTCTTCGACGAACTCGATCCCGGCGAGCAGGCCCCGCCCGCGTACGTCGCCCACGTGCGGCAGCGCGGCGAGCATGCCCAGTCGCGCGTGCAACACCGTGCCCATGTGGGCGCAGCGCTCCACGAGCCGATGGCGCTTGAGATAGCGCATCGTGGCGACGCCGGCGGCGCACGCGACCGGATGATGCGAGAAGGTCTGCGCGTGCATGAAGGTGCCGGAGCCGCCCGCCAGGGCGTCGACGATCCGCTCCGGCGCTGCGATCCCCGACAGCGCCGCATAGCCGCCGGAGACGCCCTTGCCGAATGTCATGATGTCGGGCGCCACGCCGTAGGGTTCGATGGCCCACCAGGTGCCGGTCCGGCCAATGCCGACGAGCACCTCGTCGGCGATCAGCAGCACGTCGTGGCGATCGCAGATCTCGCGGACGCGACGGAAGTATTCCGGCCGGGGGGTGGAGCCGCCCGTGGACGAGCCGCCGACGGGCTCGGCGATGAACGCGGCGACCTGATCGGCGCCCAGCCGCGTGATCGCTTCGTCCAGCACGTCCCCCCTGCACACCGGGCAGCTCGGGCTTCGGCCGCCGCACTCGCAGCGGTACGGATAGGACGCGGGGATGCGGTGCACGTCCACGAGCCAGGGCCGGAACATCGCCTTGTAGGCTTCCCGCGCCGAGGCCGACAGCGCGAGCAGGGTGCTCCCGTGGTAGCCGGGCGCCAGGGCGATGATCTTGTGCTTGCCGGGCTTGCCCCGTTCGATCCAGTGCTGCCGCGCCAGCTTGAGCGCGGCCTCGACGGCCTCCGAGCCGCTGCACAGGAAGTAGAGCTTCGAGAGGTCGCCGGGGAGAGTCGCGGCGATCTCGGCGGCGAGCTCCTCGACCGGGCCGTGCGTGAACATGGTCCCCGACAGATACCCGAAGTCGCGGGCCTGCTGGGCGATAGCGTCGGCGATCTCGGGGTTGGAGTGGCCAAGGTTGGCGACGTAGGCGCCGCCGACCGCGTCGAGGTAGCGCTTGCCGTCGGCGTCGATCAGCCAGCAGCCTTCGCCGCGCACGATGCGCGGGTACTCGTGGCCGAGCTTGCGGTAGAAGACGTGAGAGTCGGGATAGCGATGGGAGGTCACGCGGGGAAAGCTACGGCACGGGTGGAAGCGGGGCGAGCGTGCAGTAAGTCTAGTCGCGGGAACCTTTTGTCCACAGGACGACCGCGCCGCACGAGCTCACGATTCCCTGCAGCCACACCGGAACGCCGGCCGGGCTGGTGTACACTTCAACGGCTTCCACGTCCTGTGCGTGCACCAGTTCCGTCCACGCCTCGGTGATTACGAAGCCGTCGAGAGCAACCGTCAATGAGCAGCTTGGGTTGGACGGGGACACAACCCGATTGCGGCTGGGAATGGGCCGGCCGCGACTCTGGCGAATGAGAATACCCATGCCCCAGAATAGGTCGTCCACGAAGAGTGGGTTTTGCGCTTCCAGCTCTTCGGGCGTGCGGAAAACCCCGATGCGCTTGGCGCGGCGGTCGTAGAAGCCTTCGCGCACGAGCCGCCGTGAGCGTTCGGCGGCGACGACCACGGTGTCCAGCGCAACGGCGAGCGGCCTCAGCCTGATGGTGATCAGCGTGTCTTGGCCGGGAC
>JBOHSP010000316.1:0-14661 GCA_050733275.1 Gemmatimonadales bacterium | reverse complement strand
GAGCTCCTCCCCGCCGATCTCCGCGACGCCGCCGTGGCCCGGCAGCTCGCGGTCCGGGCCGCGCGGGCGTTGGGGCGGCTGGACGTCGTCGTGAACGCCGCGGCCGTCATGGTGCGCCAGCCCGTCGAGGTGGTCACGCCGGAGACGTGGGACGAAACGCTCGATCTCAACCTGCGCGCGGCGTTCTTCGTGGCGCAGGGGGCGATCGCCCCGCTGCGCGCCGGGCGGGGCAAGATCGTCAACCTCGCCGACGTGGCCGGATTCGAAGCCTGGCCCGCCTACGTCCCACACTGCGTCAGCAAGGCCGGCATCGTGATGCTCACCCAGGCCCTGGCGCGGGCGCTGGCGCCGGAGATCGCGGTCAACGCCGTCGCTCCCGGCCCGGTGCTGCTGCCCGAGAGCTGGAGCGCCGAGCAGCGCGAGCACATCCGCGACACGACGCCGCTGCGCCGGCTCGGCGAGCCCGCCGACGTCGTCGCGGCCGTGCGCTTCCTGCTCGAAGGCAGCGACTTCGTGACCGGGACCGTGCTCGTCGTGGATGGGGGGAGGCTGGTTCGCTGAGGGACGTAGTCGTCGTGGGCGGCGGGTGCTACGGTACCTTCTACGCCGGACAGCTCGACAAGGCCAAGGCGCGGGGCAAAGTCGATTACCGCACAGTGATCGTCGTGGACCGCGATCCCGAATGCCGGGCGCGCCGCGAGCTGGGCGACGCCTCCGACCGGCAGTACGTCGTCGACGACTGGTCCCGCTTCTTCGATCGTTTTCTGGCCGTCCGGCCGTCCGACGATCCGGCCGACGACTACATCGTGCCGTCTCCCCACATGCCGCATCTCATGTTCGAGTGGGTGCTGGCCCGCGCCCGGGCGCGCTGGCCGGACCGCGCGGTAGCCGTCGAGCCCGTGCCCGGTGCGCTCGGCACACCGTACGACCGCACGGCGGCGGACCATACCCGTTACGTCTCGTTCGCCGACTGGATCTGCCCGACGCACTGCATCGAACCGGCGCGGTGCCCCGCCACGGGCGGCGAGCGCACCTGGGAAATGGCCGAGGCGGTGGACACCCTGGCGCAGCGGCTGCGCGCGCAGGGCGTGCCGGTCGCGGGGCCCGCGTTGTTCGTGTGCCGGCATCACGTGTTCGGCGTCGGGACGTTCTCGGCGGCAGCGGTGCGCGCGGGCGACGCGCTCGTGGCCGAGACCGGCGCGAGCGGTGCGCCGGCCGCCGTGCTCATCGGGACGATCTCGAGCTGTCACGGAGCGCTGAACGTGCTTAAGCTGGGTGCGCGTACCCGCATGGGAACTTCAGGACGTTCTATTATTAGGCCATGAAAGCGGATCTCATGACGAACGCCGCCAATCGGGAATTCGACGTCATCATCGTGGGGGCCGGACCCGCCGGCCTGTGCGCGGCTATGTATGCCGGGCGCGGCCTGCTCCACGCGCTCACCATCGAGCGCGGCGCGCCCGGAGGCGAGCTGCTCAACACGGAGCTGATCGAGGACTACATCGGCTTCGACTCGATCCTGGGGCGGGATCTGGCGAAGAAGATGGCCGATCACGCGGCCAAGTTCGGAGCCCGTCTCGTCACGGACACCGTCGAACGCATTCGCAAGGGCACCGACGGCTGGTTCGAGGTCGAGACGGCGAAGGGCGAGCGGTACCGCAGCCGCGCCGTCATCCTCACCGCCGGCGGCACGCCGGTCAAGCTGGGCATTCCGGGCGAGAAGGAGTATGCCGGCCGCGGCGTGTCGTACTGCGCGGTGTGCGACGGCGCGTTCTTCAAGGGCGAGCGACTGGCGGTCATCGGCGGCGGCGACGCGGCGGTGGAGGAAGCGGACTACCTGACCCGCTATGCCAGCCGGGTCTACCTGATTCACCGGCGCGACGAGTTCCGCGCCTCGAAGATCATCCAGGAGCGCACCTTCGCCAATCCGAAGATCGAGGTCATCCGCAACACGGTGGTGCCTGAAATCGTCGGGGACGAGCGGGGCGTGAAACACGCCGTCCTGCAAAACACGGTGACGGGCGAGCAGACGAACCTGGAGGTGGGCGGCGTGTTCGTGTTCATCGGCTTCACGCCCAACACGCAGCTCGTCGACGGACACGTGGACCACGATGCCGGCGGCTACTTCATCACCGACCACCGGATGATGACCTCGATGCCCGGCTTGTTCGCGGCCGGCGACGTGCGCAGCCAGCTCACGCGGCAGATCACGACGGCCGTGGGCGACGCGACGACGGCCGCCATCGCGGTGGAGAAATACGTCACCGCCATGCGCGAACAGGAGCGCGCGCAGGTCGAGACCTCTCGGGCCGTCCCGTGAGGATCGTCCCGATCCCGAACGGCACGTTCGCGGAAAACGCCTATCTCGTGGTGGACGAGGCGGCGGGGGAGTGCGCCGTCGTCGATCCAGGGGAGGACGCCGGGCTGATCCTCCACAAAGTCGGCGAGACGGGCGCGCACGCGGCGGCGATCTGGCTGACGCACGCCCATCTCGACCACGTCGTGGGCGTGGCGCGGGTCGCTGGCGAGACCGGCGCGCCGGTGTGGCTGCATCCGGGGGATCGGCCGCTGTACGATGCCGTGTCCACCCAGGCCGCGGCGTTCGGCTTGGCGGCGCCGCCGCGCCTGCCCGAGCCCGACGAGGCGTTCACGCACGGTGGGGAGGTGGCCGTGGGCAGCCTGCGGTTCGGGGTCCGGCATGCCCCGGGGCACTCGCCCGGCAGCGTCTGTCTCGTGGGGCCCGGCGTGGTCTTCAGCGGCGACGTCCTGTTCGCCGGGTCGATCGGCCGTACCGACCTGCCGGGCGGGGACTTCGAGACCCTGATCCGGAGCATCGAGCGCGAGTTGCTCTCCCTTCCCGACGACACCATCGTGTACAGCGGCCATGGACCTGCGACGACGATCGGCCACGAGCGACGCGCCAATCCCTTCCTCACGGGGACCTATCGCTTCGCCTGACACCTGCCTGCGCTGCGGCGCGGCAGTGCGCCCCAGGCCGTGGGGCTGCCGCAATCCCTGCCCGAACTGCGGCTTCCTGTATCCGCTCGGCGACTGCTCTGACTGAGGCGCCGCGGGCGTGAGCCATCTGGTCGCGGTCCTGCTCCTCGCCGTGGACTGCGTGATGCGGGCCTGGCGCATTCAGCTCGCGACGTGGGCCGCCGGCGGCCGGCTGTCGTTTCGCGACGCCTTCCGGCTGAACCTGTACGGCGAAGCCGCCTCCACCCTGACCCCGAACCGCCTCGGCGGCGAGCCGGCGCGGTTTCTCGGCATGACGTGGGCGGGGGTGCGGCCCGTCACCTCGCTGGTCGGACTCGGCGTCGAAGTGGCCGCCGAGTGGCCGGTGTTCGGGCTGGTCGCCGTCGCGCTCGCCGTCTACTACATCCCCGATTGGAGCGCGGCGGCGTCGCTCTGGCTGGAGCGCAACCTGGCGCGCGACCTGCTGCTGCTGGAGATCGCGGCGCTCATCGCCCTGCTCGCCATCTGGGGGCTGCAGCGGCTGGTCCGGGCGGGGGCGATCCGGCACCGCGTGCGCCGGCAGTGGCGCGTGGCGCTGGCGCACGTGCGCCGCGCGCGCTGGTGGGTGTTGGTCGCCGGCGCCCTGCTGACCGTCGTCAGTCTCGCCGCACGCGCGCTGATGCTGCCGGCGCTCGCCTGGGGTCTGCCGGGCGCGCCGCCGCTGGACGTGATGTTCTTCGGTGCGCTCGCGCTGCTGCACGCGGTGCTGTTCGTGCCGCTGCCGTCGGGTGGCGGCGGCGTCGAGGTCGCGTTCCTCGCGGGCTTCGCCGGACACTTCGGGCCCGACCAGCAGGTGATCATGCTGTTGCTGTGGCGCTTCTACACCGCGGTGCTGTTGACCGCGCTGGGTCTCTACCTGCTGATCCGCACGCACGGCGGCGCCGCGGCGCGCGAGCTGCTCACGATCGGATGGTTCCGCCGCGCGTAGCGCGACGCAAGTGGCCTTTCCCGCGAGCACCACATAAGATTCGTCGGCGCCGGCGTGCGTCGGGTGCGCCGTGAGCCGTACGCCGTGCGCCGAAGGCATGAGGCTTTCCCGCGCACCGCGCACTGCGTACCGCGCACATACCTATGGGCGATTCCTGGCTACAGACGGACGGCATTCGGACGGAACGGGACGAGACGATGAGCGCGACGCGCGTGGAACGTGATCCCCTGGGCGAGTTGCCCGTGCCGGCCGAGGCCCTGTGGGGCATTCAGACCGAGCGGGCGCGGCACAACTTCCCCATCTCCCAGCTGCGGCCGCTCGCGCCGTTCGTCGATGCCGTGATCCGCATCAAGAAGGCCGCCGCGCTGACGCACCGCGAGACCGGCCGCCTCGAGGCGCGCCTGGCGGACGCCATGATCCGCGCCGCGGACGAAGTGCTCGGGGGAGAGCACCGCGAGCATTTCGTGGTGGACCCCTACCAGGCCGGCGCGGGCACGTCCCACCACATGAACTGCAACGAGGTGCTCGCCAACCGCGCCAACGAGCTGCTCGGCGGCGCACGCGGCACGTACACCCCCGTGCATCCCAACGATCACGTCAACGTGGCGCAGTCCACGAACGACGTGATCCCCACCGCGATCCGGCTGGCCGCCCTGGCCGAGCTGCCCGCGCTGCTCGAGGCGCTCGCCCGGCTCGCCGACGCGCTGCTGGCCAAGGGCGCCGCCTTCGACGACGTCGTCAAGTCGGGGCGCACACACCTGCAGGACGCGACGCCGGTGCGGCTGGGTCAGGAGTTCTCGGCCTACGGTCAGACGGTGGCGCGGAACCGCGAGCGCATCGCGCGCGCGGCCGACGACCTGCGCGATCTCGGCATCGGCGGCACGGCCGTCGGGACCGGCTTGAACGCGGAACCCGCCTATCCCGCCGCGATGCTGCGGCATCTTCGCGCGATGACCGGTCTCGAGCTGCGCGAGGGCGATCGCGTGCAGCTCATGCAGTCGCTCGGCGACGTCGCCGCGTTCTCCGGATCGCTCCGCACGTACGCCGTCGATCTCGGCAAGATCGCGAGCGATCTCCGGCTGCTCGCGTCCGGGCCGCGCACGGGATTCGCCGAAATCGCGCTGCCCGCCGTGCAGCCCGGCTCCAGCATCATGCCCGGGAAGGTGAATCCCTCCGTCGCCGAGATGGTGAATCAGGTCTGCTACCAGGTGCTCGGCAACGACGTCACGATCGCGGCGGCGGCGGAAGCGGGGCAGCTCGAGCTCAACGTGATGATGCCGGTGATCGCGCACAATCTGCTGTTCTCGATGCACATCCTCACGACCGCGACGCGGGTGCTCGCCGAGCGCGCCGTCGCCGGGATCGAAGCGGACGCCGCGCAGTGCGCGTACTGGCTGGAGCGCAGCCCGGCGCTCGTCACCGCGCTGGCGCCCAAGATCGGCTACGCCGAAGCGGCGAAGCTCGCCAAGGAAGCCGTCGCCAAGAACGTGACCGTGCGTCAGCTCGTGATGGAGAAGGGGCTGCTGCAGGGCCGGGAGCTGGACGAGGTGCTGAACCTGCGCGCCATGACCGAGCTGGGCGTGCCGGGAGCGCGCGCGCGGGGGAAGGGGAAGTGACTCTCACAGGGGAGGGGCGCGTATGAGCTGGATCGTCGCGGGGATCATCGTGGGCATCATTGCCTACCTGGTGGACTGGGTGCTGTGGGGCAAGGTGTTCACGAAGGGCCTCGATGCGTTCGCGGTGATGCCGCCCGCCGGCCAGCCGGTGGCGATGGGACCGATGCTCGCCAAGTCGGCCGTGCTGGCGTTGGCGTTCGGCCTGCTCGTGGCCCTCGTCTACGGGCACCTGCGCAACAGCCTGTGGGTCGCCGCCGGGCCGCTCGCCGGCATGGAGCTCGGCACCATCCTGTGGCTGCCGATCGCCTTCACCTGCCTCGGCAGCGCCGTCTGGTACGAGCGGGCGCGCCCGCTGCTGATGGCGCAATTCTGGTCGTGGCTGGTGCGGCTCAACGTGGTCGGCATCGCGCTGGGTCTGCTCATGCGGTGACGCCAATCACGGCACGGTGCCGGCGGCCTGCGTAACAACTGAGCCCTATGCGCGCACCGATCCTGCTGGCCATCGCGCTCGCCGCGGCATCCGTGTCCCCCGTCAGCGGGGCCGCCCAGCGGCGCGCGCGCATCGGACCCACCGTCTCCACGATTTCGATCGAAGACGCCGCGGGCGCGGGGCAGTCGTTTTCCTCGTTCGGCGGCGCCGCGGCCCTGCTCACGGGCGACGACAGCGAGGTCGGGCTCGCCGTCTCCCGCTACGGCGACTTGTCCAGCACCAACTGCGTCCGCGAGCTGACGTTTTACGGTCTCGAGTCGAACTACTACCCGGTCGGTTCCGCCGGCGCCGTCGCGCCGTACGCGGCGACTACGATCGGGCTCGCGCGCGTGAGGGACGAGGATATCGAGCTGCTCGGCTGCGGCCTCGGTGGCGCGCCGCCGGAACCCACCAGCGAGCTCGGCCTCGGGTTCGGTCTCGGCGTGCGCGTCAACATTGGGGGCCAGTTCGCCGGCCTCATCGAGGGACGGTTCTTTCAGGTGCCGAACAGCGCCATCCAGGCGCTCGAGGGCCGGGCCAACGTGTCCTTTGCGTTCGGCAGTCCCCGCCGCTCCGAGCTGCTCAACGGCACGCTCGGGCCCGCGGCGGGATTCCTGATCCCGGTAAGCGGGCCGTTCGAGGCGCGCGCACCGAGCTTGGGGGTCCGGTTCCGCCGCGACACCAAGAAGTCGGCGTCGCTCGGGCTGCAGATCGATTACGCCCCCCTACGGGTCACCGAGAATTGCTCTGCGGACTGTGAGCCCTACGCCATTCTGTTCGCGCCGGCCTACGAGCCCTCCCTGCATCGGACCTGGGGCCGGCTCTATGTGGGGCTGGGCTTGCTGCTCGCCGGCTTCCCGTCCGAAGGGGCGGACCGCGGCATCGCCCAGGGCGCGCACGGCGGCCTGGGCGCCGACATCCTCACCGGCCCCTCGCTCATGACCAATGTCAGCGCCCGGCTGCTCTGGCTGCAGCGCAGCAACGGCGACAATGCTTTCCTCATCCAGATCGGCGCCAGCCTCAGCCCCCGGCTCGTCCGGCCGGCGGGCATTGAATCCCGATAGCGGCGGTCGCATATTCCGCCCATGCGGGTCACCACCTGGGCGGAATACGGTTTAATCGTCTCCATCCACCTCGCCAAGCGCGTGGGGCACGGCCCCGTCGCGGCCCGTGAGTTGTCCGAGCAGGAGCGCCTGCCGCACGACTACGTCGAACAGATTCTGCTGCGCCTGCGGCGCGCCGGGCTGGTGGAATCGGTGCGTGGCGCCAAGGGCGGTTACCTCCTCGCCCGGGCCGCGCAGTCCGTGAGTGTCAAGGACGTCATCGAGGCGTCCGAACACGTGACCTTCGAAGTGAACTGCGATCTCCATCCCGTGGACGCCGAGCGCTGCGATCCGGGCACCGCGTGCAGCATCCGACCCGTGTGGCGGCTGCTGGAGCGGCGCATCAACGAAGTGCTCGCCGGGGTCAGCCTCGCCGATCTGCTGCACGCCGAGCCTCAGGTTTATCAGATCGCCGGGGTTGCGTCCGGCAATTGAGCCCTGCGGTGTCTCACTCCGCGGCGCCGCCTGCCTCCGCACCGTTTTCGCACGACGAGCTGCTGCGCTATTCGCGGCATCTCATCCTGCCCGACGTCGGCCTCGAGGGACAGGCGAAGCTCAAACAGGCCCGTGTCCTGCTGGTCGGGGCGGGGGGCCTGGGCTCCCCGGCGGCGCTGTATCTCGCCGCCGCCGGCGTGGGCACGCTGGGGGTGGTGGATTTCGATGTCGTCGATCGCAGCAATTTGCAGCGCCAGATCCTGCACGGGACGGCCCGGCTCGGTGCCCCGAAGACCGCCTCGGCGCGCGAGCGGATCACGGACGTCAATCCCCACGTGCAGGTGGAGATCTTCGAGACGCGCCTCACGTCCGCGAACGCCCTCGACATCCTCCGTGGCTTCGACGTCGTCCTCGACGGCTCCGACAACTTCCCCACGCGCTACCTCGTCAACGATGCGTGCGTGCTGCTCGGCAAGCCGAACGTCTATGGCGCGGTCTTCCGGTTCGACGGGCAGGCCTCGGTCTTCCACGCGGCGCGAGGCCCCTGCTATCGCTGTCTCTACGCCGAGCCGCCACCCCCGGATCTCGTGCCATCGTGCGCAGAGGGCGGCGTCCTCGGCGTGCTGCCCGGGATCATCGGCACGATTCAGGCGCTCGAAGCGCTCAAGCTCCTGCTCGGCATCGGCGACACACTCGTGGGCCGCCTGCTGTTGTTCGACGGCCGCAAGCTGCAGTTCCGCGAGCTGCACGTCGCCAAAGACCCCGAGTGTCCCGTGTGCGGCAGCAACCCCACCGTCACGGCACTCATCGACTATGAGGGGTTTTGCGGGATGCGGGACGCGGCAAGCGGGAAGGACGAAGGCATGGAAATCAGCCCGCGCGAGCTACACGAAGAGTGGGCGCGCAATCCCGATCTCGTTCTCGTGGACGTGCGCGAGCCGCGGGAGGCGGCCATCGCCCGCATCGACGGGGCCCGGCACATCCAGCTGGGCGAGCTGCCACGCCGCCTGGCCGAGCTGCCGAGCGACGCGGTGATCGTGACGCATTGCCATCACGGCCAGCGGTCGCTCAAGGCGCGCGAGATCTTGAAAGCGGCGGGTTTCGGGGACGTGCGCAGCCTGGCCGGCGGCATCGACGCCTGGTCGCGGGAGGTGGATGCTACAATACCGCGTTATTAAAAAAGCGTCGAACAGGGACGTCGAACAAAAGCGTCGAACAAAGGCGTCGAACAAAGACGTCTCGCACGCCCCTGTTCGACGTATTTGCTTGACGCCTTTTTTTTGAAGGAATGCCGAAGGTGGGACTCGAACCCACACGGGCTTGCGCCCACTGGCTCCTGAAGCCAGCGCGTCTACCAGTTCCACCACTTCGGCGCGCGTGTAGCGGACGGCGAAGTTAACTGTTGTATAACCTCAAGTCAACGCTTATCTTGCCTCACTAACACCTTGGACAAAATCTCCGTCGCCCGCAATCCCCGCGCGCGCCACGACTACCATCTCCTGGAAACGTGGGAGGCAGGGCTCGTGCTGACGGGCACGGAGGTGAAATCATTGCGGGAACGCAAGGCGAGTCTCGCCGAGGCCTACGCCCACGTGCAGCGCGGCGAGGTCTGGCTCGAGGGGATGACCATCTCGCCCTATGGCCCGGGATCCTATAACAACCCGCCCCAGGCCCGCTCCCGCAAACTCCTGCTGCACAAACGGGAGATTCGCCGGCTGCTCGGTGCCACAACGCAGAATGGCCTGACCGTGGTTCCCCTCGAGCTGTATTTCAAGGACGGCCTGGCGAAAGTCGCGATCGCCCTCGCGCGGGCCAAGAAGGCGCACGACAAGCGCGAAACCCTGAAACGGCGGGTGGCCGAGCGGGAGATGGCACGAGTTGTGAAGGGGAGACGAGCATGACGTTGCTGGTTTTCCTCTTCGTCCTGTTCCCCGAGCAGATGCTGATCACGACGCCGCGCGGGCAGGTGCAGGTGCCGATCACGCTGGAGCAGGGCGCGGCGGCCGTGGCCGCTGCGCGCCTGGTGGAGCCGCTGGGACTGGTCGCGACCCGCGAGGGCTCTGCCGTACGGGTCGTGCTCGCCGAGCGGACGTTCGAGTTCGAGCTGGGAAGCGCGTTCGTCCGGAGCGAGGGGATGGTGTACCCGTTGGTGGGCACCCCGTTCGTGGCGCGCGACACCCTGTTTCTCCCGCTGTACTGGCTCACCGAGCACGTCCCCCATCTGCTGGCCGGGCGGTACCGCTGGGATGCCGCGGCGGCCCGGTTCGAGGAAGTCGCGCCCCCGACCCCCCATCCCGTCACCGGCCTCGTGCTGCCGCATACGGTCGTGATCGATCCCGGCCATGGGGGCAGGGATCCCGGCAATCCCGGGATGTATTTCCCGGGCCGGCTCGCGGAGAAGGACATCACGCTCGACATCGGGCGCCTGCTGGAGGCCGAGCTCAAGCGCCGGGGGCTCCGCGTCGTGCTCACCCGCTCGACCGATACGCTCATCGACCTCGCGGACCGGCCGTTGTTCTGCCGCGACGACTGCGACCTGTTCGTCAGCATCCATGTGAATTCCATGCCGCGCGGGCGCCGCCAGCGCACGGTCCAGGGGGTCGAGACCTACTTCCTGTCCGACGCGAAGACCGAGGATCAGAAGCGGGTGGCGCAGATGGAAAACGACGCGTTGCGCTTCGATGCCGCGCCCGCCGCCCTCGATGGGCCGCTGGGCTTCATCCTCCGCGATCTCCAGCTCAACGAGTACCTGCGCGAGTCCGCGCGCCTGGCCGAGCTGGTGCAGGGCCACGTGGCCGGGATACACCCTGGGGAGAACCGCGGCGTGCAGCAGGGCCCCTTCCTGGTGCTGGCGGCGGCGCAGCGGCCGGCGATTCTCGTCGAGACGGGCTTCGCCACGCATCCGCGGGACGGCGCCTTTCTCGCCTCTTCGCGGGGGCAGCGGCGCATCGCCGACGCGATTGCGGACGGCATCGTGGCCTACCTCGTGGAGTTCGAACGCAAGCTGGCGATCGGCGGTCCCGGGCGATGACGCGCCCGCGTCACGGGTCGTCCGCCGTGATGCTCTTCGACGTCTCCTTTCAAAACCCCGTCCTCCTGGCCGCCGGCACCGCGGGTTTCGGCCGCGAGGTCGACGGCGTCATGGATCTCGACGCGCTGGGGGGGATCGTCACCAAGGCGGTCACGCCCGAGCCGCGCCAGGGGCATGCCGCGCTCCGCGTGGCCGAGTTTCGCGGCGGCATGCTCAACGCGGTCGGGCTGGCCAATCCCGGCGTGGAGCACGTGGCGAATGACGAACTGCCGTGGCTGGCGCGCCGCCTGGAGCGCGGTGCGACGCGCGTGCTCGTCAATGTCGCGGGCGCGAGCGTCGACGATTACGTGCGCGTGATCGAGCGGCTCACGCCCTTCGAGACGATCGCGGCGTTCGAGATCAACGCGTCCTGTCCCAACACGAGCGCCGGCGGAATCGAGTTCGCCGCCGACCCGGCGAGCCTCGCCGGCCTGGTGCGGGCCTGCCGCCGGGTCGCCACGCGCGCCCTCGCCGTGAAGCTGTCGCCCGTGCTGCTCGATATCGTGACGATGGCGCGCGTCGCGCAGGACGAAGGTGCAGCCGCGGTGAGCCTCGTGAACACGGTCCCCGGGATGCTGCACGGCCGGCTGGGCTATGGGAGCGGGGGGCTCAGCGGTCCCGCGCTGCTGCCGATCGGCGTGCTGGCGACGCAGCGCGTGCGCGAGCGCGTGGGGCTCCCCGTGATCGGCGTGGGCGGCGTGCGCACGGCGGCAGACGCGCGCGAGTACCTCGCCGCCGGCGCGTCGCTGGTCGCGATCGGCACGGCGGCGCTCGCGGACCCGCGCGTGCCGGAACGGATCGCGCGCGAGCTGTCGGATGGCTGAGCTGATCGTCGCCTTCGACGTCGACAGCGGCCGCGAGGCCCTGCGCCTCGCCGACCGGCTGCCCGGCCTCGGCTGGGCGAAGATCGGGGCGAGGCTGTTCGTGCGCGAGGGGCCCGCCGTGATCCGGGAGTTTCGCGCACGCGGCGTGCGCGTGTTTCTCGATCTCAAGTGGCACGACATCCCGAGTACGGTCGCGGGCGCCGTCGCCGCGGCGGGCGAGCTGGGCGCGGCCATGGCGACCGTGCACTGTCTGGGCGGCCGCGAGGTGTTGGCCGCCGCCGCGCAGGCCGCCGCGGGAGGGCCGCTCGCGCTCGTCGGTGTCACCGTCCTGACGTCGCACGACGCCGGAGGGTTGGGTGCGGTGCTGGGTCGCGGCGTGCCGGACGTGGGAGCGGAAGCGGAGCGGTTGGCGCGGCTCGCGCTCCAAGCCGGACTGCGCGGGGTGGTCGCCTCGGGACACGAGTTGGTGCTGCTGCGGGCGGCACTGGGAGGGGAGCCCTGGATCGTCGTGCCGGGCGTGCGACCCGCCCGCGAGCCCGGCACCGGCGTGCCAGGAGGGGGAGGGGGAGGGGGAAGCGGGGATGATCAGGCCCGCACGATCACGCCGGAGGAGGCGGTGCGGCGTGGGGCGACCCACCTCGTGGTCGGGCGGCCGATCCTGCAGGCGGCCGCGCCGGCCACGGTCTACCGCCGGCTGGTCGAAGCGGTCCGTGGCGGGTAGAAGAGGGACCATGCCACTGTCCAGGATCGGCGCCCTGCTCGCCGTGGCGGCGGTGCTGCCGGCGCAGGCGGGCGCGCAGGAGACGCTGCTCGAGGCCGCCGAAACGGCGCGCCGCGCCTGGCTCGCGCACGACGCCGCGGCGCTCGCCGGCCAGACGACCAACCTCGTGCTCCAGATCCCCGGAGCCGATCCGTCGTCGCCGTTGGGGCGGGCGCAGGCCCTGGAGCTGCTGCGCCGCTACTTCCGGCAGGCGGAGGAGCGCGGGCTCGACGTCACCGCGGTGCGCGAGGTCGAGCCGGGTCGGGGGTTCGTGGAGCTGACGCGCCGCTACGTCATCGTGGGGACGAACGAGTTACGGCGGGAGACGCTGTTTCTCGCTTTCCGGCAGCTCGGCACGGTATGGCGGCTGGTGGAGCTGCGCAGTGCCCCCTGAGCCCTAATTGGGCCCCTTGCGTGAAGTTACAGCCCCGTCTATTCTTCACGGCTCAATCGGATTTTTTTTTTCGGGAGCGCCCGTTGAAGGTACGCACCAGCGTCCGGCCGATCTGTGAGCATTGCAAAGTGATCACCCGCCGGGGCGTCATTCGCGTGATTTGCAAGCGCAACCCCAAGCACAAGCAGCGGCAGGGATAACACATGGCCCGGATTGCAGGCGTGGATTTGCCGCGCGACAAAAAGATCCAGTTCGCTCTTCCTTACATCTTCGGCATCGGTCCCAGCAACGCGAAGCGGATCCTCGCGGAGACGGGCATCAGCCCGGACGCGCGGGTGCGGGATCTGCGGGACGCGGAAGTGGCGCGGCTGCGGCAGGTGATCGAGCGCGATTACAGGGTCGAGGGGGCGTTGCGCACGGAAGTCGCGATGAACATCAAGCGGTTGATGGACATCGGGACCTACCGGGGCGGGCGCCACCGCAGGAATCTCCCGGTGCGCGGGCAGCGCACCCATACCAACGCGCGCACCAAGAAGGGGCCGCGGCGCGCCATCGCGGGCAAGAAGAAGCCCGTGCTCAAAAAGTAAGGAGCTATGGTCCAGGCAAAGCCGGCGAGCGGCGGCGCCAAGCGCGCCAAGAAGGTGGTCGAGGCCGAAGGGATCGCGCACATCACGGCGACCTTCAACAACACGCTCATCACCATCACCGATCTGCAGGGCAACGCGGTGACGTGGGGGTCGTCGGGCAAGGCGGGCTTCAAGGGGTCCAAGAAGTCCACGCCGTTCGCCGCGACCGTCGCCGCCGAGCAGGCGGCGCGGGAGGCGCTGAACCTCGGCGTGAAGCGCGTGCACGTGCGCGTGCAGGGTCCGGGGTCGGGCCGCGAGTCGGCCATCCAGGCGCTGGCGAGCGCGGGCCTGCAGATCCGCTCGATCCGCGACGTCACGCCGATCCCGCACAACGGCTGCCGCCCGCCCAAGAAGCGGCGGGTCTAGGCGATGGCGCGCTATACCGGCCCGGTCTGCAAGCTCTGCCGCCGCGAGGGGACCAAGCTGTTCCTCAAGGGGACGCGCTGTCTCACGGAGAAATGCGCCGTCGAGCGCCGCGCCTATCCGCCCGGCCAGCACGGCCAGTCCACCGGCCGGCGGCGCAAGGCGTCGGAGTACGCGAAGCAGCTGCGCGAGAAACAGAAGGTGAAGCGCATTTACGGCCTGTCCGAGCAGCAGTTCCGCAACATGTTCGACCGCGTGCTCAAGGAGCCCGGCGTGACCGGCGAGGCGTTGCTCATCGCCCTCGAGTCGCGGCTCGACAACATCGTCTATCGCATGGGCTTTGCGACGTCGCGCAAGCAGGCGCGCCAGCTCGTGCGGCACCGCCACATCCGGGTCAACGGGCGCGTGGTGGACATTCCGTCCTACCGGGTCCGGCCGGGTGACGAGGTGAAAGTGGCCGACGCGAGCCGCGAGCTGGTGCAGGTGAAGCTCGCGCTGGAGCAGTTCACGCGCGGCCAACCCGTCTCGTGGATCCAGGTGGATACCGACAAAGCGCTGGGCAGGATGACGGAGCGGCCGACCCGCGACGCCATCCCGATCGCGGCGCAAGAACAGTTAATCGTCGAGCTCTATTCCAAGTGATCAATACTCTCGATTTGACGGGGTTGGTCCGGCCCCACTTGGTCGAGATGACCAAGCGCGAGGACAACCCGAATGCCGCCGAGTTCCGGCTGCAGCCGCTGGAGCGGGGCTACGGCTACACCCTCGGTAATTCGCTGCGCCGGCTGCTGCTGTCGTCGCTGCGCGGCGCCGCGGTCTGGGCGTTCCGCGTCGACGGCGTGGTGCACGAGCACCAAACCATCCCCGGCGTCGTCGAAGACGTGCACCAAATCATCCAGCGCCTGAAGCAGCTCACGCTGGTGCTCGCCCCCGAGGTCGACGAGGCGGTCCTGCGCCTCAAGGTCGAAAAGGCGGGGCCGGTGTACGCGCGCGACCTCGAGGCGCAGGGCTCGGTCACGATCCAGAACCCGGAGCAACTGCTCTTCACGGTCCAGGAC
>JBOHSP010000315.1:0-1592 GCA_050733275.1 Gemmatimonadales bacterium | reverse complement strand
CGCCGCCAGGACGGCGCCCGCCGCCGCGAGGGCGAGCCGGCGCATCAGTCGGCCGCCTCCGCGACGGGCTGCGGCTTGGCCCCGATCACCCAGGCACGCAGCCGCGCCGCCGCCGCGTGAATCACGAGGTAGGCGCACGGAATCACGATCAACGTGAGTATCGTGGAGACGCTGAGCCCGCCGACGACGGCGATGGCCAGCGGCCGCATCAGCTCGGTCCCTTCGCCGATCCCGATGGCCAGCGGCAGCATGCCGAGCACGGTCGTCGTGGTGGTCATCAGGATGGGGCGCAGCCGGATGGCCCCCGCCTCCACCACGGCCTCCGCGGCGGGCATGCCGCGCTCGTGCCGCACTTGCTCCACGTACTCCACCAGCAGAATCGCGTTGTTCACCACGATGCCCGCGAGGAGGATCACGCCGAGCAGCGCCGGGGCGGACAGCGGCGTCTGCGTGACCCAGAGCAGCCCCACGACGCCGACCAGCGCGAGGGGCACCGAGACCAGGATGACGAGCGGATTGGTGACGCTCTCGTACTGCACGGCCATCACGACCCAGACGAGGAACACGGCCAGCAGGGTCACGATGAAGAGACTGCGCTGGTTTTCGCGGATCGCTTCCTCCTCGCCGCCGTACACGAGGCCGTAGCCGTCCGGGAGCTGCAGCCCCGCGAGCCGGGTGCGGATCTCGCGATTGACCTCGCCGACCGACGCGATCGCGTCGTTGACGTCGCCGTCCACGCGGTACTGGCGATTCTGGTTCTCCCGGCGGATGCTGGTGGGGCCGATCTTCAGCTCGACGTCGGCCACGTCCCGCAAATATACGGGCCGGTCCCGTCCCGCGAACAGCGCGATCGCGCCGAGGTCTTCCGCGTCACGGAACTGCTCGCGCGGCAGCCGCACGCGGATGTCGTATTCCTGGTTCTGGTCGGTGAAGCGCGTGGGGATCGCGCCGTCGAGCGCGACGCGCACCGCCTGCCCCACCTCCGCGACGTTGAGTCCCATGTCCGCGGCGCGCTGCCGGTCGAGGGCGATCACGAGCTGCGGGCTCGCCTCCTCGGCCGACGGCTCCACCGACTCGAGGCCGGGAATGCCCTGGATCCGCCGAATCACCTCCGCCCCGATGCGTTGCAGCTCGGCGAGGTCATCGCCCTGCACGTTGATGGAGACGTCGGAGCCGGAGATGTTGGTGCGCAGGCCACGGATGCGGGGCGGGCGCACGAAGATGCGCGCGCCGGGAACCGCGAGCGAATCGATGCGGCGCTGCAGCTCGGCGACCCACTCGCCCGCGGTCACGTCGCGATCGGTGGCGGACGCGAGGATCACGTTGATCGACCCGCGCCCGGCCCGCGTGGCGGTGCCGCCGCCGAACAGAAACCCGCCCGCCGTGGTGAAGACGTGACGCACGTGCGGCATCTCCCGCACCACGCCCTCCAGCCGCTCCGACAGCTCGTTGGTCTGCCCCGGCGTGGCGCCGGGTGGCAGCCGCAGGTAGACGCTCAGGTTGCCGTCGTCCACCGTCGGCAGGAACTCGGTACCGAGGCCGCGCACCAGCAGCAGCGTGAGGCCGAGGGCCGCGAACGCGCCGCCGAGCAC
>JBOHSP010000314.1:0-11101 GCA_050733275.1 Gemmatimonadales bacterium | reverse complement strand
TGCCACGTGCCCATGTGCGTCGAGCGCAACACCTCGGTGCGCGTGAACCAGATGGGATGCTCGACCATCTGGCGCTCCCCCGGGATCATGCGCAGGTAGCGCAGCAGCCGGAACACGCCGCGTAGGTTGCGCCCGATGTACTCCTCGGCGGGGATCCCGAGCATGCCGCTCTCCGTGGTGAGCGACGGTTTCCCCATCACGTGGGCGGTATTCTGCGTGTAGACCGATGCCCGCGGGTCCCGGGGACGCGCCGTATCCACGACGATGTGGTCGTTGCCCCAGGCGAGCGCCAGCTCGCGGGCGACGGAGTCGACGCGGGCGTCGATGCCGAGCTTGTTCCAGTAGGTGTAGGGCAGGAGCGCTTCGTTGCCGTCGCCCGCGTGCATGTCCACCAGATAGTCCGCGCGCCGGATGATCTCGCGCGTGATCACGTCGGCGATGCGCTCGGAGACGGTGCCGTCCGCGCGCCCCGGATAGACGCGATTCAGGTTCTTGCCGTCGATCGGCGAGTAGTAGATGGTGCGCTTGAGAAACGACGGCAGATTGGCCACGTGCACCAGGAGCACGGTGCCGCGCAGGCGCGCGGGATCGAGCTCGCGGCGCACCCGCTGGAGCGCGATGATGGGGGCGACCTCGGAGCCGTGCGTGCCGCCGATCAACGCGAGCGTCGGTCCGGGCTCCCGGCCCCGGATGATGGTGAGCGGAATGCGGCTCCCCGAATCGGTGGCGGCCGGGACGTCGAGCCAGCCGCTGGCCATCGCCCCCGGTCGCGCGGTGACGGGGCCGATGGTGAGGGGCGGCTGCGACGCCTGCAGCGCCACGAACACTGCCAGAATCGCCTGGGTCATGGTAGAGCCTCCTCTACCCAAAATGCATTCCACGCGGTAGTTTCGCCGCCTTCCACTTTCTTCGCGCGGGAGCCTCACTGACCTTGAGCCGGCTGTACGCCGATCGTCGCCGTGGCGTGGATCGGCGCATCGAGCAGCGACGACACGTGCTCGTCGCCGTCGCAGACGAGCGCCGCGCGACCGTGGACCGGCGCCGGGGCGCCGAGCGGCGCAGCACGCTCGACCGCCGCGGGCGCGCGCTGCGCGCGGGCGTCCGGGAACGCCCGGTCGAGCACGTGCGCAATGCCCTGCAACTCCTCAAGGAAATCGCGCTCAGCGGCACGCTCGCCCCGGGCCCCGCGGCCGACCTCGGTGCCGCGATCGAGCGGCTGCACCGCGCCGTCGCCATGCTCGAGCGGCAACCGCAGACGTAACCGCCGGTCTCACTACAGCTTAGAAATTGTGACGCGCGCCAAGGTTGTGGCGGCGCCGCGCATTATTTTGGGGACCGTCACCGACCCTCTCTCGAGGTGCACGATGCGGGCTTTCTGCCTTCTCTTCTTTCTCGCGGCGGGCGCGTTGGGGTGCTCGTCCAAACGGGTACTCATGCCGCCGAACCTGAACCTCCAGCCGCACGGCGCGGTGGGGCTGTACACCTTCTCGGTCGAGAATGCGAAGGGCACGTTGCACGAGTTCGCAACGCGCCGCTTCGAGGAGCACGTCCTCGCGGCGCAGAGCGGCATCGAGGTGCGCGAGTTCCAACAGGCCGATTCGGCGGAGGCCTACAGCGGTGAGCGCGCGGTCCCCGTCATGTTCTTCGGCCACCTCAAGATTTCCGACGTGAAACCCCGCGGCGGCCTGGCGGGGCTCGTCCCCACCATCGAAGCGACGGTCACCGCCGAGCTGTCCGTCTGGCTGGTGAACACGAAGACCGGCGGCACGTTATGGCGGCGCAGCTCGAAGCTGACCGAGGAGGTCGGCGGGATCACCCTGGTGGGCGGGCTGCCGTCGTTTTCGGCGCGCGACCCCAACGACGCCTATGGCCAGCTCGTGAACCGCCTCGTGTACGATGTGACCTACGACGTGCGGTCGACCTGGGTGAAGCAGTAAGGGCCGTCTTCCGACCCTCCCCCCCTGGCGGTATCGTTGACGAATCAACGTACTCCAGGGGGGTTTCTCATGCCGTCCATTCGTCGGAGCTGGTGGATTGGGGTGCTTGCCGCGGCTGCCTGCGGGGGTGATGGCGGGGGCGGGGGCGGGGGCGGACCGTCGAATACCATGCAAAACGCGACCACCGGGCCGCTCACCGGTACCGTGCTCACGACCAAGGCCGAGTCGCTCGCGGTGCGGGTGACGGACGCGGAAGCGGCTCCGGTCGCCGGCGTCCCCGTATCGTGGGCATCCGCCGGCGGCACGGTCTCCGGCTCGCAGGTGGCCACGAACGCCAATGGGCACTCGATGGTGGAGTTCACCTATGGCGCGACCGCGGGCACACAGACCGTTACGGCCAGCGCGTCCGGCGTCGCCGGATCGCCGGTCACGATCACGCTCACGGCCACGGCGGGCACGGCCGCGGAGATCGTCAAGGCGTCAGGATCAGGAGACGGCGGCACCGCGGCCCCATCCGCCACGGTGGAGTACACCGTGACGTCGACCGACGCTCAGGGCAACGCGAAGGGTGGCGTCATGATCGATTGGGAGGTCGCGAGCGGGGGCGGGTCGATCACCCCTCCGACCAATGTCACCGGGACGAACGGCACCGCCAGCGCCACGCGCACGCTGAGCGCCAATACCGGCGCCCATACCGCGACGGCCACTGCGGCGGACTTGCCGGGCTCACCGTCGGTGACGTTCACGACCACGGCCCAAACGGCGCCCGGCAGCGCGACGGTCGACGTGAGCAATAACAATTTTTCGCCAGCCTCCGTGACCATTAGCGACGGTGGCACGATCACGTGGGAGTGGCAAGGCACGACGGACTCGCACAATGTGACCTTCGCCACAGCGGCCGGAGCGCCGTCCAACATCGACAATATGACTTCGGGGAGCGCGCAGCGGACGTTCAACACGGCGGGAACGTTCAACTACTCGTGCACGAATCACGCCGGGATGGACGGGACGGTGACGGTGCAGTAGCCAGAAAAAGAGGCGCATACCTGCGCAGAAAGGCGCGGTCGCAGACGGTGCCGGGCAACTCACCGGAGGCGACCGCGCCTTTATGCGCCTTTATGCGCCTTTCTCTTAGCACCCGTGCCCCATCTCCATCAGCTCCACGAACTCCGCCGCGCGGCGCACCAGCTCGGCGTCGCTGATCTGCGCGCGGCCGCTGTGCTCGACCGCGTGGTCCAGCGCGACCCAGAGACGGCGGCGTGACGGATCGAGCTGCAGCGCGCGCGCCAGCGGGCCGATCGCCTCGTCGTGCCGGCCCTGCGCCGCGTAGCGGCGCGCCAGCCGCGCCATGGCGTCCACGTCGGTGGGATGCTGCTGCAGGTGGAGCATCAGCCGGTCGATGTGCCGGTCGATGTCCAGCAGATGCTCCCACGGCGCGTCAACGGCGCGGAAATGCGCGGCGGCTGATCGCGTGGGCTCAGTGATGGGAGACCGACATCCCGAGATCCACACGACGTCCAGCACGGCAGCGAGCATCAGCCCTTTCCAGTAGGTCGGCATCGCGTCCCCTCTCCGGGTCGGGTGGAGTGGAACGCACACGGCGCGCCAGGGCGCGCTCTGGTGGAGTGGCGGCGCGCTGTGTCGGTGGGGACACCGCGATCTTCGGCGCCGCGTGGTTACGCGGACACGTCAGGCGGCGGTGTGGTCGGCGGGTTGTCTTTGCGAGACTGCTTGTTGAACCACCACATCGCGAGCACGACGAGCCCCGCGACGAGCGCGATCTTGAACACCAGCATGAGCAGGGGCAAAACGAAGGGCAACGCCACTTTCCAGATGGCGATGCCCACGACGCCGAGCGCGGCGAGCTGCAGCAGGGGCTTGGTCATGCTGATCCGTACGTCCGGGCCGGACCTCCGGTGTCAGCCGACGAGCTTCTTGATCCCCGACCGGATTGTGCGGGCGACTTTCCCCGGCCAGGAGACGTGCGGCTCCTGCTGTTTGGCGCGCGAGGATTTGCGCGTGCGTTTCGAGCCCGCATTGTTCCGTCTAGCCATTCCCGGCTCCTGGCAGGTGGTGGTCCTGCTGCCACCGGAGCCTTCAAGCGTGCGGGACTGCAACCTTGGGGGATGCCGCCGCCTGAAGAACTCCGGTGCAGCAAACGGCGCATGCTTACCGGCTGGACCGCGAGCCGCGAGTAGACCGCGGGCTGCGGGAACCGCGGGAACGGCCGCCGCGGGAGGACCCCCGACGTCGGGACGAGCCCCGGGTGCCCCGGGACGACGACTCATTCGAGCGGTTGTTGCGTGGCATATCAAGCTCCCGTGTTGGGTGGATGAGACGCTACACCGTCGGTGTGCGTGAACGGCGCCCGGCAACCAGCTGCCAGATGAAGAAGATGACGGCTGCGACGAGCAGGATATGGATCAGCCCGCCGGCGACGTTGAACACGACGTAGCCGAGCAGCCAGGCAACGATGAGGATTACCGCCAAAGCGGCCAACATGTGACGCCTCCCTAGAAGACCGAGTGTCTTCTGGGGGACAGGCTACTGCCACGACAAGAGTTAACACAATCGCTCATAGGAAACGGGTGGGGCATCCGACGGGCTAGCTCTTTCGGGCACGCGGGCCCGGGACTACTCGCCGGTGGGACGCGCGATGTTGGCGTACGCGGCGCGCGCCCGCGCGCGCTCGGCGGACGTGCCGAAGATCTTGTCGCCGTCGCAGCGCCCGTTCTCGATGAAAATCTCCGAGATCTGGCGACCCGCGGTGACGCTGCCCGCGACATGCACGCCCGGCACCGACGTTGCGAGCGTGTCGGGATCCACCTCGGGGCGGCCGCTCTGCGCATCGAACGCGATGCCGATGCGCCGCAGCAGGTCGAGATCGGGATGGAACCCGATCAGCGGATAGACGCGGTCGGCGGGGAGCCGCTCCTCGCCACGCGGGCCCCGCACCGCGACGTCGCGCGGCGTGATGGCGGTCAGCTGCGTCTCGAGCCGCGCGGCGATCTCGCCCGCCGCGATGCGGTTCTCGAGGTCCGGGCGCAGCCAGTACTTGACGCTGGGCGGCCAGGCGGCGCGGCGGTACACGATCGTCGTGCGCGCGCCGGCGCGGAACAGCTGCAGCGCGGCTTCCACCGCGGAGTTCTTGCCGCCGACCACGACGACGTCGAGGCCCGCGGCGCGATGCGCCTCGTCGAAGTAGGAGTGCACGTGCGGCAGCTCTTCGCCGGGCACGCCCAACCGGTTGGGGTGGTCGAAATAGCCCGTGGCGAGGACGAGGGTGTCGCAGGTGATCGTCTCGGGACCGAGGCGGGTCGCGAGGTCGCACACGATGCGCCCGTCCTCGCGCCGGGCACCCGTGAGCCGGGTATAGGTCCGCACCCGCAGCTGTTCGGCGCGCGCGACGCCGCGATAGTACTTGAGGGCTTCTTCGCGCGTCGCTTTGGGGCCCGCGCAAACGAGCGGGTGGCCGCCGATCTCGAGCCGCTCCGGCGTGGTGAAGAAGATCATGCCGATGGGATAGCGCACGATCGCGTGGGCGATGGCGCCCGCGTCGATCACGAGGGGGTCGATGCCGCGGCGTTTGGCGGAGATCGCGCACGCGAGGCCGATCGGGCCGGCCCCGGCAATGACGGCGCGGACGTGCTGGCTCAGACGACCGGCTGCGTGAAGCGCGGGCCCGAGGGTCGAGGGGGCGGCGGAGGCGGCCGCATGGCGGCCAGGGCCTGCGCGGCATCGTTCCACTCGGCGTGAATCCAGTCGGCCAGCCACGCCGGCAGGGCGCGCGTCCGCTCCAGCGGCTCGCCCGCGGCGCGGCGCGGGCGGCCCGTCAGCATCTCGTAGGTGAGCGCGCTCAGCGTCACCATGTCGTTCCGCGCGGCGGCCCCGGCCGGACGCAGCGGCGTCGGCGGGGGGGCGGCCAGGGAGCGCTCGATCGCCGTGCTGATGCCGGTGTCGGCGAGCCGGGCCCCCTCGTCGGTGAGCAGGATGTACTCGAGCTTGAGGTCGCCGTGCGCGATCTTGGCCGCGTGCGCGTGCGCGAGTCCCGTCACCACGCCGTGCAGGATCTCGACGGCGCGGGCGATCGGCACGGGCCCCGTGTTCGCGAGCCAGGCGCGCAGCGTCGTGCCGCTCACGAACGGCCGCGTGTGATAGATGCACGAGCCCGCGCGGCCGGCGCCGCGCGGCGACACCAGGTTGGGATGCTTCAGCCCGCTGGCGAGCAGCAGGACCTCGCGCTCGAACCGCGCGGCGTCCACCGCCAGCGACAGCGACGCCGGCAGCACCTTGACCAGCAGCTCGGGGCCGTCCGCGGGCGTGATCTCCGTCGCCACGAACATCCGCTGGTCGCCGACGGGCCGGACTTCGCGCTCGATCCGATACAACGGCCCGAGGGCGTCGACCAGCGCGGCGCGCAGTTCCGTCATTGCGGGAACATATCAGGGTATCGTGGGACGGCGGAAGACGGCGCAGGACCGCGACGGGTCACCGGGGGCTCGTCCGCGCCCGCATAAGTCGTTCCAGTGCCGCCCAGATCTCGGGCCGAATGGCGTCGGTGAGGTTGCTGCTGTGCTGCGACAGCACGGCCGCGATATCACCCGTCTCGAGACCGGCCCGGCGGGCCTCCTCGATGACGCGCTCGAAGTGCGTCCGGGCTTCCTCGATCATCGCGCCGAATGGCCCGGGCAGGCTGTCGCGCTCGCCGAGGGCGAGGGCGAGCAGATAGAGATCGCGGGCGCCGTCCAGCCGCGTGGCGAGATCCGAGCTGGCGTCCACCATGCGGCATGCTACCCCGGCCGTCAGGGAAGGTTGGTGGAGGTTGGTGGAGGTTGGTAGAGGAGGGTGGAGGTAACCTCCACCAACCTCCACCACCCTTGAAATCCTCCTCACACAACAATATTGTTGCGTATATGGCATCCCCGAAGCGGGCCCGCGCCACCAAGGCGCTCGTGAAGCAGCGCTACCACATCGCCAAAGTCGCCTTCCCCGACGACGCCGACCTGGCGCGCAGCCTGGGCGTGCACCGCAGCGCCGTCGTGCGCTGGAAGCGCGGCGAGGCCCCGGCGCCCGAGAACTGGGAGCAGCTCGTGGGGCTCGATACGGTCGTGTCGCTGCTCCAGAACTTCCTCGACCTGCGCAGCATCCCCAAGTGGCTGCGCGGCCTCAATGCCCACCTCGGCAACCGCCGGCCCATCGACGTCATCCGCCTGGGGCGGCTCTCCGAGGTCATCGCCGCAATCGAAGCGGAAAAAGCCGGCGCCTTCGCCTGATGCCCTGGCGGGTGTTCCCCTGGGACCCCGCGGCCCGGCCGGGCGAGCCGTTCTCGCCCGCCTACGTCCACCCGCACCAGGGCGCCGGCCGCTTCGACCTCGCCGGCGCGGCCGTGCTCTACCTCGCCGAGACCGCCGACCATGCGGTGGCCGAGAAGCTGCAGCGCTTCCGCGGCCAGCGGCTGCAACGCTTCGACCTCACCGAGTCGGGCCGCCCGCTCGCGCTCGTCGAGTGCGAGATCGCGGCCGCCGTGTGGGGGCGGCTCGCGGACCTGTGCGACCCGCGCGTGCTCGTCCGGCACGAGATCGCGCCCGACGTGCTGGCGAGCCGCGATCTCACCACGACGCGCGCGGTGGCGAAACGGCTGCACGGCGCGGGCCATGCCGGGCTGCGCTGGTGGTCGATGCTCTCCGGCGACTGGCACGCGCTCGTCCTGTTCCTCCCGCCCGTTGACGCCCTGCGCGATCTCCAGTTCGGTCAACCCGACCTGCTCGGTGCCGCCCACCCCGCCGTCCAGGCCGCGGGCGCCGCGCTCGGCCTGCGCTTCGCGTGAGCGCGCCCGCGCAGAAGCCGTTCGACCGGTCCATCGTGGATGGGCCGATCGCCCGCGCCGTGTGGCTGCTGGCCTGGCCCACGATGGTCCAGAACATCATCGGCGGCCTCCAGGGCGTCGTCGATCACGCGATGGTGGGCCACTTCGTCGGCTACACCGGCAACGCGGCGATCGGCGTGTCGCTGCAGATCTTCATCGTCGTGATCGTGTTCGTGGCGTCGCTGCACGTGGGGATGGGCGTGCTGGTCGCGCGCCATGCCGGGGCCGGGGACGCGGACAAGGTCAACCGCACCGTCTATCAGGCGTTTCTCTCGTCGCTGGTGCTGTCGGTGGGCATTCTCGCGCCGCTCGGCTACTTCCTCGCGCCGCCGCTGCTCGGGCTCGTGAAAGCCGCCCCCGAGGTGCGCGCCGAGGCGCTGCCCTATCTGCGCATCATGTTCGTGGCGAGCGCCGGGATGATGCTGTTCTTCATGTTCGGCGGCGCGCTGCGCGCGGCGGGCGACGCGCGCACGCCGCTGCGGCTCGGCGTGCTGCTCACCGCCCTGAACGTCGCGTTCAACGTCGTCCTGATCCGCGGGCTCGGACCGATCCCCGCCTTCGGCACGGCGGGCGCGGCCCTCGGCACCGTGCTCGCGGGCGCACTGGTGAGCGGCTATGCCATCTACCTCATCCGCTCCGGCCGGCTCGTCGTCGCCTGGCCGCGCGACATGGACTGGCGCCCCGATTGGACGGTCATCCGCGCGCTGTTCCGCTTCGGTCTCCCCGCCGGCGTGCAGGGGATCGCCATGAACGTGGCGGGCGTGCTGCTGCTGCGCTACGTCGGCTCGCTCGAGCAGAGCGCCGAGGCGCAGGCGGCCTACGCGGTCGGCTACACGGAGCTGTTCTCGCTGATCACCTGGACGTCGGTGGGGCTGATGGGCGCGGCCGCCGCCGCCGCCGGGCAGAACCTCGGTGCCGGGCGGCCGGAACGGACGATCCGGGCGGTGCGCGTCGCCGCCACGATCGGCCTCGGCGTCGCGTTCGTCGTGGGGGCGCTGTTCGTCGCCATCCCCGGGCACCTGCTCGCGCTGTTCGGGATGCGCGATCCGATTGTCGTCGCGATGGGGAGGCAGCTGCTCGGCTATCTCAGCATCTCCGGCCTGTTCATCACTGTCGCCCTGACCCACACGGGCGGGCTGCAGGGCACCGGCGACACCCGCTCCCCGCTCTACATCTCGATCGTCTCACAGATCGTCGTGCCGCTGGGGCTGTGCGCCGCGCTGCAGGTGATCAAGGGGCGGCTCGCGCCCGCGGACATCTGGACGGCGATTCTGCTCGGCCACGTGACGCGCTGCGCGCTCAGCGTGGTGCGCTTCCACCAGCGCAAGTGGCGTCACATCGAGATATGATATGGTGATCCCGTGCCCGAGACCCTGAGTCCCTTGACCCCCCTCCCGCGGCAGCGGCTCGCGATCGCGGCGCCGCTCGGTCCTGTCCTCGTCGTCGCGGGGCCGGGCGCGGGGAAGACGTTCTGCCTGATCGGGCGCATTCATCATCTCATCACCACGCACGGGATCCCACCGGCGCGGATCTGCGCGGTGACGTTTACCAACCGGGCGGCGGAAGAGATCGCGCAGCGTCTGCGGGCCACAGATCACGCCGATCGCATGGCAGATACCACGCGTGGGACTATCCATGCGCTCTGCCTCGCGCTGCTGCGCGAGCACGCGGAGGCCGCGGGATTGCGCAAGGGGTTCGGCGTCGCCGACGAGCCGTATCAGCAGGTGATCCTCGCCCGGCTGGGCGTCCCCACGGAACGGCGCGGCGGCATTCTCACTCGCTTCGGGCGCCATCGGTTTCAGGGCTACGCGCTGACGCCCGACGAGGCGGCGCTGTTCCGCGCGTACGGCTCCTGGCTCGCGCACCGCAACATGGTCGATTTCGACGATTTGATCGTCCGCGCCGAGCGGCTGCTGCGCACCAACGGCGAGATCGCCGATGCCGTCGCGGGGCGGTGGGACTACCTGCTCGTGGACGAGTTCCAGGACGTGAACGCCGTGCAATACGACCTGCTGAAGCGGCTGGCGGCGCCGCACGGCAACTTCTTTGCCGTGGGCGACGACGAGCAGTCCATCTTCACGTGGACCGGCGCCGATCCCTATGTGCTGGTGCGCTTCCGCCGCGACTACGACATCGCGCAGCCCATCATCCTCGACAAGAACTGCCGCTGCTCGCGGCAGATCTTCGAGACCGCGCGGCGGGTGCTGGCCCAGAACCCGCAGCTCTTCGAGAAGCAGCTCACCGCCGAGCGCGAGTCGCCGCACGATGTCATGGTGCGCGCCTTTCGCGATGAGGACGAGGAGGCCAGCTGGATTCTGACTGAAATCGAACGCGACCGCGCCGCGCTACGCAGTGCGAGCGATGTTGCGATTCTGTACCGCAAGCACCGGCTCGGCGAATACCTCGAGGGACGGCTGCTGCGGGCCGGTGTGCCCTGCCGCCTGGCGCGGGGGCGCTCGCTCGTGGAGGACGAGGTCATCCGCTACGTGGTCGCCGCGCTGCGCGTGGTGCGCGATCCCGGCGACCCGGTGGCGCTCGAGTCGTTCGCCCGCTGCGTGTTGTCGCCGCACTTCCTCCAGGAAGTGGAGGCGGCGCTGGACCCGCGGAGCGACTTCCTCGCGTCCGTTCGCGCGCTGGCCCGGCGCCGCCCCTCACAGGATCCCGACACCCGGCGGTTGTGGCGGCTCGTGTATCAGGTCGAAAACCTGCGCGCCCTGCCGCGCTCGCACGGCTCGTTGCAGGCCGTCGTCGATGAGCTGCTGTCCCAGAGCATCGGCCCGTATCGCAACGTGCTCGAGGAGCGGCACGAGGAGTGGAGCGACCCCGCCGCCTCCCCGGAGATAGTCAGCCTAGCTAACTATCTCGAGGAGGCGATCGCGGAGGACCGCGACATCGTGCTCGAGGCCAAGAGCGGCGTGGAGATCGCGCTCCGAGGCATGCTGATCGGCGCCGGGATCCGCAAGGTGCCGAGCATTCCCGCGCACGCCTTTGCCCCAGACGCGCTGTCATTGTTCAAGGCCCTCCAGCTCCTCCACGCCAAGGACATCGACCGCCCGCTCGACCGCTACGTCACGTTCGATTTCGAGACCACCGACAACGACGTGGCGACCTGCGGCGTGGTCGAGGTCGGTGCGGTGCGCGTGGAGCACGGCGAGATCGTCGATCAGTTCCATGCGCTCGTGAACCCCTATCGCCCCATTTCGGCGAAGGCGACGGCGGTGCACGGGTACACGGATGCCGACGTGGCGGAGGCTCCGCCGTTCAGCGCCGTGTTCCCGCAGTTTCGCGCCTTTGTGGG
>JBOHSP010000313.1:0-1827 GCA_050733275.1 Gemmatimonadales bacterium | reverse complement strand
GCCCCGGTGAGCCCTCCGCATGACCGAGATCATCGCGCGGCCCGCCCGCGCAGCGCGCGCCGAGTTCCTGCCCTTCTCCCCGCCCGCCATCGGCGAAGAAGAGATCCGCGAGGTGGTGGACACGCTGCGCTCGCCGTGGATCACGACGGGCCCCAAGACGCGGCGCTTCGAGGAGGAATTCGCGGCGTTCGTCGGCGCGCCGGCCGGAGCGCTCGCGGTCAACTCCTGCACCGCCGCGATGCACACCGCGCTCGCCTGCCTCGGGATCGGTCCGGGCGACGAGGTGATCACGACGCCGCTCACGTTCACGGCCACCGCCAACGTGATCGAGCACGTCGGTGCGCGGCCGGTGTTCGCGGACGTCGAGCCGGACACGCTGAACATCGATCCCGCGGCGGTCGCCCGCGCCATCACGCCGCGCACGCGGGCCCTGCTCCCCGTCCACTATGCGGGCCACCCCGCCGAGTGCGACGCGCTCGCGGCGCTGGCGCAGGAGCACGGCCTCGCGCTGGTCGAGGACGCGGCGCACGCGCTGCCCGCGCGCTTCCGCGGCCGCCCCATCGGCTCCGGCTCGAACCCGGTGGCGTTCAGCTTCTACGCGACCAAGAACCTCACGACCGCCGAAGGGGGGATGCTCACGGGCGAGCCCGCGTTGCTCGAGCGCGCCCGCATCCTGGCGCTGCACGGCCTGAGCCGCGACGCCTGGAAGCGCTACGAGCACGGCGGGACCTGGCGCTACGAGGTCGTGGCCCCCGGCTTCAAGTACAACATGCCCGACGTGCAGGCGGCGATCGGCCTGTGGCAGCTCCGCAAGCAGGGCCGCTTTCACGCGCGGCGGGTGGAGATCGCCGCGGCGTACACCCGCGCCTTCACGGCGCACGCCGCCGACGCGCTCGAGCCACCCGTGCGGCGGCCGCACGTCGAGCACGCCTGGCACCTCTACGTGCTGCGGCTCCGGCCCGAGGCCTTGCGCGTCGACCGCGACCGCTTCCTCGACGAGCTGACCGCGCGCAACATCGGCACGTCGGTGCACTTCATCCCGCTCCATCTGCATTCCTACTATCGGCGCACGTACGGCTACCGGCCCGGTGACTTTCCCGTCGCGTTCGCGAATTTCCAGCGGCTGCTCTCGCTGCCGCTGCATCCCGGTCTCACCGATCGGGACGTGGCCGACGTGATCGACGCCGTCCTCGACGTCGCACGCGCGTTTCAACGCTGATGCCGTCCCTGCGGTTCGTGTGGGTGGGGGTTCACGCCGAGGGGCTGCCGGCGCTGGAGGCGTTGCTCGCGGCGGGCGCGCCGATCGTCGCGGTGCTCACGCTCACGCCGGAGTTGGCCGCCCGGCGCAGCGGCGGCGCCGACTACGCGGCGGTCTGCGCGCCGCACGGCGTGCCGCTGCACTACATCGCCGGCGTCAACGAGCCCGACGCCGTCGCGCTGCTCACCGGGCTCGATCCTGACGTGATCTTCGTCATCGGCTGGCACCAGATCGTGCGGCCCCCGGTGATGCGCCTCGCGCGCATCGGGCTGATCGGGGCGCACGCCTCGCTGCTGCCGCATAACCGGGGCAGCGCGCCCATCAACTGGGCCCTGATCCGCGGCGAGCGCGAGACCGGCAACACGCTGATGTGGCTCGCCGAGGGGGTGGATGCAGGCGACATCATCGACCAGCGGGTCATCCCGATCACGCCCTACGACACCTGCGCCACGCTGTACGCCCAGGTCGCCGCGACCAATCGCGCCATGTTGCTCGATCTCCTGCCGCGGCTGCTCGCGGGCGAGCGGCCCGGCCGGCCGCAGCCGCCCGGCACCGAGCCGGTGCTGCGC
>JBOHSP010000312.1:0-8745 GCA_050733275.1 Gemmatimonadales bacterium | reverse complement strand
GGGCGCGGGGACGGTGTCGCGAGCAATGTACGCGATGGCGGTTCCGTCGGGTCGCCAGGCGAACTGGCGTACGCCCTCGGGCGCGCGGGTGACGGCTCGCGCTTCGCCGCCATCGCGCGCGATCACGTGCACCTGCGCGCGGCCGTCGACGTCGGCGAGGAAGGCGAGGCGATCGCCGGCCGGCCCCCAGCGCGGTCGGCTCAGCCCGGACCGGCCGGTGACGAGCACCCGTTGCGCGCCGCCGGGCAGCTCGGCCACGACGAGCTCCGTCTCCCAGCGATTCGTCTCGTAGTTCGGTCGAGCGGCGAGGAAGGCGATCTCGCGTCCGCTGGGGGCGACCTGGGGATCGGACAGGCGTACGAGCTTGGCGAGATCATCGAGCGCCAAGCGGCCAGCCGCGGCCGTGACCTGCGCGGATGCTGCTCGGAAAGAAACAAGTACGAGACCAAGGACGGCCCAGAAGTGGGCGGTGGACGTATGCACGTTAGGGGTCTAGGGAAGCGGCCGCCAGAACGGTTGAAGAACCACAGCGCGATCCGTCATGACACGGCCCTCCGGTTACGGTCATGATGCCCTGTCCACCGACTCACTGCGCATTGTAACGAGGCGGCATGCGCCATCGAAGTCAAGCGAACGCGCCCCAACCGTCATATGCCGGAGGGGCGCGTCACCGGGATCGCACCGCCGCGGTCACCGCGTCACAGAATACCCAATCGTCAATCACCTGTCCCTCCGTGGGATGGGGACGCGCGCCCCAGGCCACGATGACGACCTGCGCGGCCCGGTTCACATACAGGTATTGACCGTGAATGCCCATCGCCATGAACGCGTCGTCGCGCCGCGAGGCCGGCGTCTCCGCCGGCCACCACAGGTACCCGTATTCGATCCGCGTGCCGTCGCGCAGCGCGCGGGGCGTCGTCGCTTCGTGGACCCAGTCGGCCGGCAGCACGGAATCGCCCGCTGCGATCCCGCCCCCCAGAACAAAGAGGCCAAAGCGGCCGTAATCACGCAGCGTCGCGCTGAAACCGCTGCCGCCGATCTCGATGCCGCCCGGTGATTCGAGCCACCACGTCGCGTCCGCCTCCATTCCGAACGGGCGCCAGATGCGCTCGGCGAGATACGTCGCCAACGGGCGCCTCACCGCCGCGCGCAGCACCTCAGCCGCGACCTGCGTCTCGCCCGTGTTGTAGTTGTAAACGGTACCGGGCTCGGCAGCGCGCGGCAGGTCCCGCATGACGGCCATGAGGGATCCGGGCCGCTGGGCGATCTGGGCCTCGAGCAGCCGCCGTCGATCGGAACGCGGATCGGTGTACGTTTCGTTCCAGCGCACGCCGGAGGCCATCATCAGGACATCACGGATGGACACACCGTCGTAGGCGCTGCCGGCGAGCGCCGGCACGTAGCGTGTGACCGAGTCGGAAAGACTCTCGATGAACCCGTCTTCCATCGCCGCGCCGATCAGCGTTGACGTGATGGACTTCGCGATCGACATGGACATCCAGCGCGTGCGCGTGGTGTTGCCGTAGCGATAGCGCTCGAGCTTCACGCGGCCCTCGTGCAGCACGAGCAGGGCGGCCACGCGGTTCAGCTCGAGATAGGCGTTGAGATCGTACTCTCCTCCGTGGTCGCGGAAGCGAACGTTGGCCAACGGGACGGCAGCGTCCGGGAGCGGCAGCGGGTCAGACGAGGCCGGCACGGTGCGCGTCGCGAACAGCCGGTGAATGTTGCGAAACGTGTTGACCGCGAGCGCGGGCGAGAGCGCGCCGTCGTAGATCTGGCGTACGGTGCCGATCGGCTCGGTGTGATGCGGGTAGAGGTCTCGCGACGCGGGTGGCGCGGGCTGCTGCGCGGCAGCCGCGTCGCGCCACGCCGGGGCCAGCAGAATCTGAGACAGGAGCCACATCAGGCTGTGGAGCGAGGCCGCCCTCATTTCCAGATCCCCCTTAAAGGCTCTCCCACCTGCTGGGCGAGACCTGCGGATCCGACAGGCGCACCAGGCTGGCGAGCTAGTCGGTGACCTGCGCCTGCGGATTCCAGGCAATCTCCCAGAGGTGACCATCGGGGTCTTTGAAATAGCCCGAGTAGCCGCCCCAGAAACGATCGCGCGCCGCGTCCGTGATCGTCGCGCCGGACGCTTTGGCCTGTTGCATCACGGCATCCACATCCTGCTTCGAACCGACGAGGTGGCCGATGGAGAACTCGCTGGCGCTCGGCGGAGTGCGAGGGACCTTGGCGTCCTTGGCCAGTGCGGTGCGCGGGTAGAGGGCCAGGATGAGATCGTGATTCAGGTTGAAGAAGACGACCGCCCCATCCTCGAATTCCGTCCCGACGATGCCCTTCGTGGGAAGTCCCAGACCGTCGCGGTAGAACGCCAGGGCGCGCTCCAGATCATTGACGCCAATGGTGATGACATGGATTCGGGGCTTCATCGTGCACTCGTCAACGCCGTTTGCCGAACAACGCGCGCAACTCGTCCTTGGCGGCCCGGAGTCGCGCGCGCCTGGTCTTGCTCAACTGCCGGCCGGCCCGATTGATATAGAACGTGAGCATCGACATGGCCGAGCGGTACGGCGACGACTTGCGGCGACGACTGCGGAGGGCGGAGCGCTGCAGGGAACGCGCGATCTTGCGGGGATCGTCGAGACTGAACACGCCGCGCTCGAGGTCGAGCGCGTTGCTCTCCCGCGTCACGCGCTGCGACCAGCGGCGTCTCGCGCGCGGCGTCATGGCTCGGGCGCCGCCGCGCGGCGCGCCTGGGCCAGATACGCCGGCGCCAGGTCCAGCAGGTTGGCCAGCTTGCGCACCAGGTAGCTCTCGTGCCGACGGATCTCGCCGTCCGCCAGAATGACGCCCCACATCACCTCGGCCAGTACCATCTTCTGCCCGAGATCGTATCGCTGCGTGATCGTCCGCGCGAACTGGTAATGATCGACCGCCTCCCGCCGCTCGGCATCCGCCAGCTCGATCAGCTCCCGCGCGGTGGCCTCATCGAGCCCGAAATGGCGTTGCACGGCGGACTCGATGTGCGCCCGCTCGGCGTCGCTGAACTCGGCATCGGCGTGCGCCAGCTCGAGCAGCAGGGCGCAGGCGGCCAGCTGGATGGCATCCGGTCCCGATCGCGCCTCCGCCGGCGGGGCATCGGCGGCGGCCGGTGTCATCCGCCCGGCGACGAATCGCTTGATCGCGTCTAGCATGGCTGGCCCCGCATCACCCGCAACTCCGCCCACTCCACCGCGCGGGCCTCGACCACCTCGCGCACCTGGCGCTCCCGCTGCGTCAATGCCGCCGAACCGGTCTTGACCTCGAGAAACACGACTCGCTGCACCTGCCCGGCCGCGAGGCCGTCGAAGACCACGAGATCGACGGGACTGCCGAGAAACCGCGCATCCTTGGGGTTGAAACCGAACTCGGGGAGGTAGGGGACGAGCTGCTCGTGCACCTTGCCGGCCGTCACGGCGAGACTGCGCTGCACCGCATCCTCCCGGATCCCGGCGCTATACCGCGCCCTCCATACCAGAAAATACAACCAGGCGATGACCAGCCCGATGGCGATGCCGGCGAGCAGCGGCCAGGCTTGGCCCGTTGACTCCCAGAGTGGAGCCTGCATGGTACCAAGGTAACGGGTCAGGGAGCTACGTCGCGAGCTGCCGGGTCATGTAGACCGGTTGATCGCCCGCGGCCACGAACCCGCAGGCGCGGTAGAACGCCTCCGCATCCGGATTGTCCGCGCACACCCACACCTCGTGCACCCCCTGCTCCCGCATCCAGCTCTCCATGACGGCCAGGAGGCGGCGTCCGATACCGCGCCGGCGCGCGCCGGCGTGCACGCCGATTTCGTAGAGCAGCAGCTCGCGCCCCGATTGCGATCGCAGGGGCAGGACGTGGCACAACAGGAACCCGACGACCGCGGTGTCATCCCACGCCACCCAGTGGAGCACGGCAGGGTTGGCGAGGTAGGCGCGGGCCGCCGCGGCGTCGAGCGGGTCGAGCCGCTCGCTGCGGCCGGCGAGGTCGAACTCGGCTTCGCGCAGCGCGAGCGTGGCGAGGATCGGTTCGTCATCGGGACCGAGGCGCCGGATCGTGAAATCCGTCACCTCCCTCCCCTCACGGGCCAGCCGCATCCGATTCGGTCACCTCGTAGTGCTGGACGGTCGGCTCGAACTCGAGCAGATACGTCGCGTCCTCCGGATAATACTTGGCGCGCTCGATCTCGGCACCCGCGAATGCGCGAATCGCCTCGAGCGACGTCCAGTAGCTCAGCGTGAGAAAGTGCGCCCGCGCGCCGTCGCGGCGGCGGAACAGTCGCACGCCGACATTGCCGGGCGTCGCCCGGTAGTCGGGGATGGCCCGGGCGTGGAGGAAGGCCCAGTACGCGTCGTAGTGCTCGACCCGCGTGACGCCGTGCCACAGGCGGGCGATCATCGGCGCGCCCCGCCCCGCCCCGGCCGCGGCTCTGGTCGGGAACGTCCCGAGGTTCCGACGCTCTCCGGTGCGAGGGTCCTTCTTATAGATCCTACCGGATGATGAAGAGCTTGGAAATGAGCCACCAGAGGCCCCGGCCAACGTGACCGAGCGGGCCCAGAATCCGCTTGCGCTCGAGCGTGACCGAGAGTGCCGCGAATTCTATTTCCGCCTTGAGCCGATCGAAGCGGGCCTGCATGGTCTCGATCTCGGACTGGATCCTGTTGAGCTCCTTCTCGATGGCCAGGACGTCTTCCACGTCGGTCGCTCGCGCCAGCAGTTGTTGGAGGCGATCGCGAAGCGCCATGTTGTTCCGGAGCCGGGTCTCAAGATCGGCATACTGCTCGGTGACATCCGCCGCCGAGACGAGGCGACGCTGTTCGTCGCCCAGCGCCGCGATCCGATCCATGATGGGCTCGAGTTGCCCCCCCGGAACCCGACACTGCAGCCGCTCGTCCGAACCTTTGTTCGTCGTGGATCGCTCGACAAACCCGCCCGCCTCTCGGACGAGCCGCTCGACCGCGGCCACGACGCCGGCGATAGAATCGACGGAAACCGCCAGCTCGGCCGAGCGCACGACCCGGCGGTCGGTCGTGGCAACGCTCGCAGATGCGACCCGGGCGGGCCGGCCCGCCGAGGCGCAGGCGATGCTCACCACGGCAAGCGCCGCGGAAGCGGCAAGGGCGGCCCGTGTCCCGAATCGTTTCACTTCAGCGACGTGGCCAGTCGTCACCGCCCAGCTCAATCCAAGCCGCGACCGGGACTCCATCGAGCCGCGTGGGTCCGAAGCGGTCGGTCTTGAATAGCCCGGACTCGTTGAAGTCCATCCGACCGTCGCCGCTCGATCGCACGAGCTCGAACGCCAGAACGCGGCCGTCCGCATCGACCAGGACGCGGTGCAACATCAACCGCCGCCGTTGCTGGTAACGCTCCGCTTCGCGACGAATCGCGTCCAATTCGCTCTCGGTGACGACGGCTGTCCGAACTTGGGCATGTCGCGCTCTGGGGGATGCCCCACACACCTCGGATCTGGTCAAGGAGATCGCCGGCCCCTGTTCGCCATCGATCACCAATCGAAACGCCCAGGGCCTGTCCGGCGGGACATCGCGAAGGGCCGCCTCGACCGCCCGGCTGGCGCGCTCTGCAACGGCATTCGACACCTTCTTCTCGACCACGCGAACGCGGGGCCCTGCCCCCTGTAGCGCGCTGAGTCTGAGGGAAAGCACCAGTTCGTTGGCTACGCCCGCTCCGCGCAAAGCGGCGATCAGTCGCGTGGCATCGAGCACACTGTCCAGTGGTGGCAGCTCGGCCGGAAACGGCGCCGCCACACACCGTTTCACAGGATACGTACCGGGGATCTCCGCCCGCGGGGCGGTCTGGGCGCTGAGAGGCGAGCCGCCGATCAGCAGGAGGATCAAGACAAATCGCTTGGTCATGGCGCGAACGGCGGTGCCGCGTACACGATGCGCCCCCCCACCACCGTCAGCAGCACGTTCGCGTCCTTGAGCTGCGTGGCCGGTATCGCGAAGAGATCGCGATCGATCACCACAAAATCCGCCAGCATCCCGGCGCGCAACATTCCCTTGCTCGCCTCCTCCCCCTCCGCCCACGCGTTGTTCACCGTGTAGGCCCGCAGCGACGTCTCGAGGTCGAGCCGCTCCTCGGGAAACCACCCGCCTTCGGGCTTGCCGTCCAGCGTCTGCCGCGTGACGGCGGCGTAGAGAATCGTCATCGGATTCGCCGTATACCAGCTCGCGTTGGTCCCCGGCCAATCCGAGCCGAACAGCAGCCGCACGCCCGCGTCGTGGAACGTCTGGAACGCGTACGCCCAGCGCGCGCGCCTGCCGATGCGCTCCTCCATCCACCGCATGTCGTCAATCGCGTGATACGGCTGCACCTCGGCGGTGATGCCGAGCCGCTTGTAGCGCTGCGCGACCGCTGCGTTGCGGATCACCTGCGAATGGATGATGCGCCAGCGCCGCTCCTTGGGCCCGTTGATCGTGAACACGCGCTCATAGATCGAGAGCAGCGTGTCGATGGCGTGATCCCCGATCGCATGCACGTTCGCCCACCACCCCGCCGAGTCGAGGCCGAGGAGCAGGCGCTCCATGTTGCCCGGCGGGTTCATCCCGGAGCCGGGGCCGTGGGTCGCGCCGGTGTTGGTGCTGTCGCGCCATTCGCCCCGCTTGCCCGAGTGCAGCTGCGGCTCGTAGAAGCGCGCGGTGGAGTTGCCCTGGATGCCGTCCACGAAGCCTTTCAGCGCGCGCAGCCGGATCCAGTCATCGCCGAACCCGGGCGCGATCCCCGCATACCGCAGCTCGTCCCACTTGTCGAGCGTGGGCCGCGCAAACACGCGCACCGTCAGCTCGCCGCGCCGCTTGAGCTCCGTGTACACCGGGAGCTGGGTGGGCGGCGTGATATCGTGAATCGTGGTCACGCCCAGCTCCGCCAGGTGGCGGAGCGCCGCGCGCGCTTCGCGCAGCCGCTGATCGAAGGTCGTGGGCGTGATCGCCCGGCGCACGCGCGCGAGCGCCGAGTCCGAGACGCGGCCGGTCGCGCGTCCGTTCGCGCACTCGAGTCCGGGGACG
This sequence comes from Gemmatimonadales bacterium, assembly GCA_050733275.1. Lineage (GTDB taxonomy): Bacteria > Gemmatimonadota > Gemmatimonadetes > Gemmatimonadales > GWC2-71-9 > 20CM-2-65-7. Next base: position 1,696 of record JBOHSP010000312.1, on the reverse strand, counting down.
GGCGTCGCGCAGCGCAGTCCGGCGCGCGCCAGCGCCACGCCGTTGGCCAGCCAGGCGCTGCGATCCCAGCGGCGGAGCAGCATCGGTGTGGCACTGCTCAGCGAGTCGATCAGCGCGCGGTCGGGGGAAAAACGAGTCTGGGTCGTGTCCTCGTAGGCTCCCCAGTCCCCGCCCGTCAGCCACGCGCCCGGGCTCATGCGGGCGACGGCGGCCTTGACCCGCGCGGCAAACGGCTGCGCCGTGCTGACATCGAGCAGATTCACCCCGATGAGCAGCGCGCCCGCCTGCGCGAAGTGGGTGTGGTCGTCAATGAAGCCGGGGGTGATGAAGCGGGCGCCGGCGTCGAGGATGCGGGTGCGGGGCGAGCGATGGGCATCGACCTGCGCATGGGTGCCCACGGCGACGAGCCGCTCGCCGCGGACGGCGACCGCCTGCGCGCGCGGCGCGCTCAAGTCGCCCGTCCAGATCCGGGCGTTGCGCACGATGAGATCGGCGTCGGCGCCGGCGGCCTGCTGCGCCAGGGCCGACGAGGCCTGACAGACGACCAGCAGTACGACGAGCATTAGTTCGCCTTCAGGACCGCCTCGATGAAGCTCAGGGTCTTGGTTTCGACCCAGGCTACCGAGACGGCGGTGATGCCGATCGTGCCGAGCCGGTCCCCCGTGCCGGTCGGCGGCCGCCCCTTCCAGGGAGCGTGCTTGACTTCGCGTTGCACGACGATGCCGTGCCGGGGGTCGTATCGAAAGATGAGCGCCGAAGCGAGCCCGAGCCGGGGAGTGAACGACAGCGCCACGCTCGGGTACGCGTCATCGCGCTCGATGTGCTCGCGGACCGAGGCATCGTGTCCCGCCGTCTTGAGCTCGGCCATCATGGCGTCGAGCACCGGACGCACGACCGATCGCAGCCGCTCGCCGCACATGCGCCGGTCCGCCTGATCCTTCGTCATCTTGTCCGCGGGCACCTTCGCCGCACGCTCGGCGTAGGCCGCCAGAAGTGCCCGGAGTTTGGCCTTCAACTCCTCGGTCATGCCCCAATGTACGCGCAATTCAGGGGTCCATGCAGCGTACCACCGCCGCTCGGCGTCAATCCGCGATCAGCTCGAGCAGATCGCGGATGACGAACGTCGGCTCGGGATCGCCAGGCTGGCGGCCGCGGCCGGCACGATCGATCCAGACACTGGCCAGGCCGGCGCCCGCGGCTCCGCCGATGTCGCAGCGGAGGCTGTCACCCACGAAGACGACCTCGGACCGGGGCGCCTGCATGGCGCCTACCGCCTGGTCGAAGAGCTTCCGGGACGGCTTGATGCTGCGCCCGTCGGATGAAAAGACCGTGGTTTCGAACAGCGGCAACACGCCGGCCCGCGCGAATTCCTCGAGCCACGGTGCTTTGCGAGAAATGATGTTGGCAATCAGGCCGAGGCGATGCGTGGCATTCAGGCGTCTGAGCGCCAGCGCATAGGCATCGGGTATCGTGCCCCGTTCATGCTCGGCGATGACGCGTTCCAGAAGCTCGAGCTCCGGCTCCGGGAGATCGCGTATCGTGGGCAGCGCGCGCAGTGTATCCAGCACGGCCGGGAACGAGTCACACCGCCCGGGATCCTCGTAGATCACGCCGAGGACCTCGCAACACCGCCGGACGCTCTCCTGCACGACGCCGTCGGGAAGACGGGAGCCGCCCAGCGCGCGGTACGTGGCCG
>JBOHSP010000311.1:0-11667 GCA_050733275.1 Gemmatimonadales bacterium | reverse complement strand
CCCCCGCACCGGCCGCGCCGTCCCCCGCCGGTCCCGCGCCATCCCCCGCCGGTCCCGCGCCGTCCCCCGCCGGTGCCGCGCCGTCCGATGGTCCCCCCGAAGTCATCGTCGTGGAGGACGACGCGGCCCTCGCCGAGCTCCTGACGTTCGGGCTCGAGGCGCGCGGCTACCGGTTCCTGCTCTTCCGGAACGGCCGGGAGGCCCTCGACGCACTGCGCACCATGGACACACCGGGCACGGCGCCGCTGCTGCTGCTGGACGTCGATCTGCCGGCGCTCGACGGCTACTCGATCTTCGACGCCCTGCAGCGGGACTGCCCCGGCAAGTTTCGCGTCGTGTTCACGACGGTGCACGGCAGCGAGACCGAGCAGCTGCGCGGGCTCGAGGCGGGAGCGATGGATTACCTGGTCAAGCCGATGAGCCTGCGCGTGGCGCTCGAGAAGATTCGCCGCTGGGTGGGCCGGTGACAGGCCGCCAGTTCCTGATCGTGGTCGCGGCGGTACAAGGCCTGCTGCTGTTCGCGCTCGTCGTCCTGATCGTCCTCAATCGCTGGTTCCGGCTGCGGCGCGGCGCGCACCTGCATCCCCGCCGGATGGCGGTGGACGGGTCGATGCGCCGCTGGATCGCCGGCCAGACGCCGCTCGCCGGCGTGCTGGTGGGGCTGGCCCGGCTGCCCGCCCCGCTCGCCATCGAGGCACTGGTGACCTGGACCGCGCGGGTGCCCGGCGAGCGCTGGCCGCAGCTCGCGGCGGCGCTGGAGCATCAGTGGTGGGCGCGACTGGTGCGCGTCAACAGCGGCTCGGCGCGCTGGTGGAAGCGGCTCGAGTGCGCGCGCTTCCTGAGCGTCGCCGCCACGCCGCGCGACGTCGCGCGGCTGGTCCGCCTGATCCGCGACCCCCATCCGTCCGTGCACATCGCCGCCGTCGCGGCCCTCGAGCGCATGCAACACGACTCGCTCACGCTCGCCGCGCTCGACCGGCTGCCGGCCCTGCCGACGACCGTGCAGGCCTACTACGCCGCGATGCTGCAGCGCTCCCGTTCCGTCGTGGTACAGCATCTCGGGGCGCGGCTGCGGCGCACCGACGACCCGGCGTTGCCGCGCTTCGCCGAGTTCGCCGCCCGGATGGCGGAGCCGGCGCTGCGCGAGCCCCTCACCGCGCTCGTCGATCACGGCAGTCTGGAGATCCGGATACAGGTGGCCCGGGCGCTGGGCAGCCTGCCGCACCGCGACTCGGTGGCCGCGCTGTCGCGGCTCGTCGCCGATCCGGCGTGGGAAGTGCGGGCTCAGGCGGCGCGCTCGCTGGGGATGATCGCCGATCCCCGCACCCTGCCGTTGGTCCGCGCCGCGCTGCGCGACGCCGAGTGGTGGGTGCGGCTGCGCGCGGCGCTCGCCCTGATGCGGTTCGCCGCCGCGGGCCGCAACGCGCTGCTCGAGACCGAGCTCGGCGGCCACGCGGACGCCCGGGACGTGGCGCGACTCGTGCTGGGGCTGCCCGCGCAGGCGCTCGCCGAGTTCGCCACGTGAGCGACCTCGGCCCCCTCGTCCACGCGACGGACCTCGCCATTCTCGTCTACTTCCTGGCGCTGAACTCCAGCTACGCCGTGCTGCTGATCCTGTCCATTCCGGAGATCTGGGAGCAGACCCGGGTCGCCGAAGACGACGATTTTCAGCGGCTCATGCAGAGCGACGCGCTCCCACCCATCACCATCCTCGTGCCCGCGTACAACGAGAGCGCCACCATCGAGGCCAGCGTCACCGCCATCCTCACGCTCGAGTACCGCAATTACGAGGTCGTGGTGGTCAACGACGGGTCGCGCGACGACACGATGGACCAACTGCGGCAGGCATTCGACCTGTACGAGATTCCGCGCATCTATCCCGAAGTCATCGCCACGAAGCCGCTGGACGCCGTCTACCGCTCGCGCAGCCGCTCGCGGTTGACGGTCGTCGACAAGGAGAACGGCGGCAAGGCCGATTCCCTCAATGCCGCGATCAACGCGAGCCGCTTCCCGCTCGTGATCGCCGTGGACGCCGACACGCTGATCGAGCCCGACGCGCTGCTCCGGCTCACGCGGCCGTTCCTGCTGGGCCGGCACGTCGCGGCAGTGGGCGGGACGGTGCGGGTGGCCAACAACTGCATCGTCCAGGATGGGCGGGTCACCGACGCGCGCGTCCCACGCCGGCTGCTGCCGGGCATCCAGGTTGTCGAATACCTGCGGGCCTTCCTGTTCGGGCGGCTCGGCTGGAACCGGCTCGGCGGCAACCTCATCATCTCGGGCGCGTTCGGATTGTTCCGCAAGCAGTACCTGATGGCGATCGGGGGCTACCATACCGGAAGCGTCGTCGAGGACCTCGACCTCGTGGTCCGGATGCACCGCTACCTGCGGCGCGAGAAGATCCCCTACGAGATGCCGTTCATTCCCGACCCCGTCGCCTGGACGGAAGTGCCGGAGTCCGCGAAGATCCTGGCGCGCCAGCGCGAGCGCTGGCATCGCGGGCTCATCGCCGCGACGTGGGCCTACCGGGGGATGCTGTTCAACCCGCGCTACGGACGGATCGGCCTGCTGGCGATGCCGTTTTACGCGTTCGGCGAGATGCTGGCCCCGCTGGTCGAGGTGATGGGATATGTCATCACGCTGCTGGGCCTGGCGTTCGATATGGTGAACGTGAGCTTTGCCCTGCTGTTCGTGCTCGTCGCGTGGGGGTACGGCATGCTGCTGTCCATCTGGGCCGTCGTGCTGGAGGAAGTCAGTTTCCGGCGCTACCGCCGCTTGGGCGATCTCTTCCGCCTGCTGCTGTTCGCGGCGCTGGAGAACTTCGGCTACCGCCAGTGCACCGTGTGGTGGCGACTCAAGGCCTTCTTCACCGTCTGGAGGCGCGGTCACGTGTGGGGCGAGATGTCGCGCAAGGGGTTCGCGCAGCCCGCCGGCGGGACGCCGTGAGGCGCGCCCTGGCAGTGCTCGTCGCCGCGGCGGCCCTGGCCGCTCCGCCGCTGCGGGCCCAGCGCGTCCGGGCCACCGGCTGGGGCGCCTATGAGGGCGTGACCGGCAGTCAGGACTGGACGACGGCGGGGGCGCAGCTCACGCTGACCGGTGCGCGGGGCCATGCGGTCTGGCTCGCCGGGGAGGTGCTGGGCCGCTTCGGTGAGACGAACGTGTCGGGGCGCGCCGGCATCACCCTGCATCCGGCGCCGCGCTGGTGGATCACGCTCGAGTCCGGCGCCGCCGCCGAGCCGACGTTCGTCCCCAAGAATACGTGGGAGGTGGATGTCACGGCGCTGGCCACGTCACGCGCCTCGGTCGGGCTCGCCTACCGCCGCTGGAATTACGTGGTCGGCCCGGTGGACATCGTGATCCCCCACGTCACGCTGCAGACGCGGGACGTGTCGCTGGACGCCCGGCTGTACGTCTCACGCAATCCGTCCCGGCGCACCGATGCGGCGTTTACCCTGCGCGCGACGCTGCCAGTGTCCGCCCGCACCGCCGTCTCGCTGCTCGGGGGCGGCGGGCGGGAGAGCTACCTGGTGGGCGCGGAAGTGCGGTCGCTCGAGACGCTGACGGGCGTGGTCGGAGTGCGCCACAACGCGGGCGGCGGCTTCACGCTGCGCGCGGACGCGATCGTGATCCGCTCGCGGCCGGTGCTGTCGCGCCGCGGCATCGCCGTGGGGATCGCCCGCGAGCTGTAGCGGGGTGCTGAAAAGTGGTGTCCCGCCCGGCGCCGTCAGCTGCAGGCGCAGGTTAGGCGACAAGCTCCGAAACCGGCTTGCCCGGGCGTGGGCTAAGGAACGAAGGTGTACGCCCGGCTCCCTGCTAATCGCGCGCCGCCGCGCGACCCAGCTCGGCGCTCACCCGCTCCGCCTCGCGCAACACCCGCAGCAGGTTCAGGCCGACGAGCTTGCGGATATCCTGGTCGCTCCAGCCGCGCCGCAGCAGCTCGGCCAGTAGATCGGGAAACTTGCCGACGTCCTCGAGGCCCCGCGGCACCGTGGAGATGCCGTCGAAGTCCGAGCCCAGCCCGACACAATCCACGCCCGCGATGCGCCGGATGTGATCTACGTGGTCGGCGACTTCGGAGAGCGTGACGACCGGCGCGCGGGCGTTCCAGGCCCGCAGCGTGTCGGCGAGCGCTGCGGAATCTGCGCCTGCGGCGCGGATGCGGGACAGCACGCTGTCGCGGCGCACGTCGTGCAGCCGCCGCGGCTCAGACACGAACGGCGGGTTGAAGTTCACCATCACCACGCCGCGGTTTGCCGCGACGCGGCGCAGGACGGAATCGGGCACGTTGCGCACGTGGTGCGCGATCGCGCGCGCCGACGAATGGGAGTAGATCACCGGCGCCCGCGTCACGCGCAACGCGTCCAGCATCGTCGCATCCGACACGTGTGACACGTCCACCAGCATCCCCAACCGGTTCATCTCGCGCACGACCGCCTCGCCGAACGGCGTGAGCCCACCGTGCTTGGCGGTGTCGGTCGCGGCATCGGCCCAGTCGAGGGTGCGCCAGTGTGTGAGCGTCATGTAGCGCACGCCGAGCTCGTAGAACGCGCGGAGCGCGCCCAGCGAGTTCTCGATCGCGTGCCCGCCCTCGATGCCGATCAGGCAGGAGATCTTGCCCGCCTTGAAGTTGCCCTCCACGTCGGCGGCGGTGCGGGCCTCCGCGAACACGTCGCCGTAGCGGCGGCACATCCGGTGAATGAAGTCGATCTGCTCGAGCGCATACACGGCCGGCCCGGGCACCGCGCCCGAGTCCATCGTGGAGACGGGGACGTAGGCCGCCCAGAACTGCGCGCCGACGCCGCCCGACCTGAGCCGCGCAATGTCGGTTTGCAGCCGCGGCTGGGGGCGCGCGAGGTCCACCGCCTCGAGGCCGCCCCGCTCGCGGACGGCGTCGGGGATGTCGTTGTGGCCGTCGATCAGCGGCGTGGTGCGCAGGATACGGAGGGCGCGGTCGCGGTGGGCATCGGTCTGCCCGGTCGCCGGACGAATCGCCCCAACTGCCAGCCCCGCGCTGAGCAGCACCCCGGTAGTCCAGCACGCACCCGCCATGGGCCCACTCCGCAGTTGGGGAAGTCGAGAAAGTGCCGTCGCACGGCATGCATATCAAGATTACGTTTCGACACATGGTCCCGATCACGCTCGAGCTGAACGGGGAGCGCGTGGAGGTGGCGTTCGCTCCCCACAAGACACTGCTCGAGGTGCTGCGCGAGGACTTGGCCCTCACCGGCACGAAGCACGGCTGCGAGCTGGGGGAGTGCGGCACCTGCACGGTGCTGCTCGACGGCACGCCGGTCCTCTCCTGCCTCGTGCTCGGCCTCGCCTGCGCCAATCGCGCCGTACGCACGGTCGAAGGCATGGCGCGGGACGGCCGGCTGCATCCCCTCCAGGAGACGTTCGCCGACCTCGGCGCGGCCCAGTGCGGCTACTGTACGCCGGCCTTCCTCCTGGCCGCGGAGGCCCTGCTCGCGGCGAACCCCCGCCCGACGCGCGACGAGATCAAGGACGCGCTCGCCGGGAACCTCTGCCGCTGCACCGGCTACTTGAAGATCTACGAGGCCGTCGAACTGGCGGCAGCGCGCATGCGCGGCGAGCAGGCCGAGCCCGCTCGCGAGACGCTCTATGGCCGATAAGACCGGCTATCGGATCATCGGCAAGGCGCTCCGCAAGGTCGACGCCGTCGCGAAGGTCACCGGCGCCACCCGGTTTGCCGACGATCTTGCGCTGCCGCGGATGCTGTACTGCAAGCTGCTCCGCAGCACGCACCCGCACGCGCGCATCGCGTCGATCGACACGAGCGCGGCCCAACGCGCGCCCGGCGTGCGCGCGGTGCTCACGGGCCGCGACCTCCCCGTGCCGTTCGGCATCCTCCCGGTCTCCCAGGACGAGCACGCGCTGTGCCTCGAGAAGGTGCGATTCGTGGGCGATCCCGTCGCCGCCGTCGCGGCGACGAGCGAAGAGGCGGCCACGGCGGCACTGGACCTGATCCGCGTCGAGTACCAGCCGCTGCGCGCCATCGCCTCGGCGGCGGACGCGCTCGCTCACCCCGAGCCGCGCATCCACGACTACGGGGACGGCGGCAACCTCCACAAGCTGATCAATCTCGAGTTCGGCGACGTGGAGGAGGCGTTCGCCGAGGCGGACCTCGTGCGCGAGGATGTGTTCTTCTTCGAAGGCAACACCCACCTGCCTATGGAGCAGCACGCCGCGCTCGCCGCGTGGTCGCCCGACGGAAAGCTCACGCTGTGGTCGTCCACGCAGACGCCGCATTACGTCCACCGCGCGCTCGCCAAGGTCCTGGAGCTGCCGCCCGCCAGGATCCGCGTCATCGCGACGCCGAACGGCGGCGGGTTCGGGGGCAAGAGCGACCCGTTCAGTCACGAGATCGTCGTCGCCAAGCTGGCGATGCTCACGGGCCGCCCGGTGAAGATCACGTTGACGCGCGAGGAGGTCTTCTACTGCCACCGCGGCCGCCATCCCACGCTGATGTGGGTGAAGAGCGGCGTGAAGCGGGACGGCTCCATCACCGGCATGCATTTCCGCTCGCTGCTCGACGGTGGCGCGTACGGCTCCTACGGCGTCGCCAGCACCTACTACACGGGCGCGCTCCAGACCGTGACCTACCACGTGCCGCGTTACCACTTCCAGGGGGCGCGCGCCTTCACCAACAAGCCGCCGTGCGGCCCGAAACGCGGGCACGGCACGCCGCAGCCGCGCTTCGCGCTCGAGGTGCACCTCGACAAGATCGCCGAGCAGCTCGGCGTGGACCCCGCGGAGCTGCGCCTGCGGATTCTCGTCCCGCCCGATTCGCTGACCGCCAACTACCTGCGCGTCGGGTCGATGGGCCTGGGGGCGTGCATCGCGAAAGTCGTGGACGGCTCAGGCTGGCGGCGGAAGTACCGCCAGCTTCCCGAGGGACGGGGCGTGGGGCTCGCGTGCTCGAGTTACATCTCCGGGGCGGGGCTCCCGATCTACTGGAACAACATGCCGCATTCGGGCGTGCAGCTGAAATGCGACCGCGGCGGCGGCGTCACGGTGTTCTGTGGCTCGACGGACATCGGCCAGGGCTCGGACTCGATTCTCGCCTACATCGTGGCCGAAGTCCTCGGCATCGATCCCTTCGATATCGCCGTCGTCACCGCTGACACCGATCTCACGCCCGTCGACCTCGGCAGCTACTCGAGCCGCGTGACCCTGATGAGCGGCAACGCCGCCCTCCAGGCGGCCGAGCGGGCGCGCGAGATTCTGGCGCTGCACGCCGCCCGCAAGCTCGAGATTCCGGCGACGCGGCTCGTCTTCGCCGATTCCCGTGTGTTCGACGTCGAGGATCCCGACCGCGGGATGAGCTTCGCCGAAGCCGTGCAGCTCGCTGAAGCGAGCGCAGGCACGGTGGGCACCGTGGGCTCCTACACGCCGCCGCCCAGTCCGGCGAAGTATCGCGGCTCGGGGGTGGGACCGTCTCCCGCCTACTCCTACAGCGCGTGCGTCGCCGAAGTGGACGTGGATCCCGTGACTGGCATCGTGCGCGTCCCTACCATCTGGATCGCGCACGACGTGGGCCGGGCCATCAATGCGGCGGCCGTGATCGGCCAGGTCGAGGGCTCCGTCTACATGGGATTGGGCGAGGCCTTGATGGAGGAGATGGCGTACCGCGGGAACCGCAACGTCGTGCACAAGATCCCGAGTCTGCTCGAATACAAGAGCCCCACGACGCTCGAGATGTGCGACGTCGTGACCTACCTCATCGAGGACCCGGACCGGAGCGGCCCATTCGGCGCGAAGGAGGTCGGCCAGGGGCCGTTGCTGCCCGTGATGCCGGCCGTCGCCAACGCGGTGTACGACGCCGTCGGTGTGCGCGTCGACGAGGTGCCGATCACGCCGGAGAAGGTGCTGAAGGCCCTCAGGATGAAGGAGAAGGGGGAAGGGGGACGGGTAGGCCCGAAGGCATTCCCCGAGATCCCCTGGCCGGAGCCGATCCGGGTGCCGCCGCCATGGGAGGGCGGCGACGGACGGCCGGCCGCACAGCCCGTGGCCATCTCCGGCGTGTCACGAAACGCACCGTATGGAGGCAGGTGAGGCGCCTCCCGGCCACAACGGGGCTCGCGGTCATCGTAGGCGCCGCCACCGTGCAAGCCCAAACGCTCCGCGGCGAGGTACGGGCGGCCGAGACTGCCGTTCGGCTACCATACAGTACCGTGCTCCTGGAGCCCGGCTTCCCACCGCGCTTCACCGACGACTCGGGGTTCTTTCGATACGACGCGCTCGCGGCCGGCAGCTACCGTCTGACGGCCCGCGCGATCGGCTACAGCCCGTTCGACACCACGATCACCGTCGCGGGCGAGCCGATCGTGTTGCTGGTGACGCTGCGGCCCCTCGCGTTCGAATTGCCGCCCGTGATCGTCGCTGCGCTGGGCCCGTGCCGCCGCCCCGGGCCGCCGTCGCCCGAGGACGAGCCTGAACTGGCGGCGATCTTCGATCAGCTGCGCGAAACCGCCGCGCGCTTTCAGCTGCTCTCGGATGGCTACCCCTTCCGCTACTGGCTGGAGCGGCGCATGTGGGACGAGCGGCCCGGGCGTGGGGAGTCGCCGGCGGCGGTGGACACGGCGGAGTACCGCAGCAACGTGCGCCGCCAGTACCGGCCGGGCAACCTGATCGAGCGGGAGCCGAAGGTTCGCGGCGGCCGGGTGCTCCGCCTGCCCACCCTGGTCGATCTCGCCGACTCGACGTTCCACCGCGCGCACTGCTTTGGGCTGGCCGGCGTGGATAGTCTCGATGGCCGGACGCAATGGCGCGTGGATTTCGCGCCCGCCGAGCGCCTGCGCTCACCCGATGTCGGTGGCACCGCCTGGTTGGACACCGATACCTATCAACTCTGGCGCCTGACGCTGCGGTTGACCCGGCCGGAGCGGGCCCTGTCGACGATCCGCAGCCTGGAAGCCACGGTGACCTTCGACTACCTGCTCCCGGCCGTCACCGTACCCGCGCTCATCGCGTCCACCACGCAAGCCGGTCGCGGGCGCCGCCAGGTCACGATCCACGAAGAGCAGCGCCTGATCGGCCTGCACTTCGTCGGCGCGCGGCCGGGGGCCGCAACTCCGGAATCCCCCTGACCACGCCACCGTCGCCCTCGTATCGTTGATCCATGCTTCGGCTGCCGACGTTCACCTATCTTCAACCGCGCACGCTCGCCGACGCCCTGGCCATGAAGACCGACGGGGGACCGGACGCCATGTACGTCGCCGGCGGGACCGACCTCTATCCGAACATGAAGCGCCGGCATCAGGAGCCGCGAACGGTCATTTCCCTGATGGCGATTCCCGACCTTCGACGCACCGAAGATACGGTGCTGGGCGCGGGGGTCACCCTGACCGAACTGGCCGTCCGGCCGTCAGGCCGTGCGCCCGTCATCGGCCAAGCCGCGCGTCTGATCTCCACGCCCCTGCTCCGCAACATGGGCACGCTCGGCGGCAACCTGTGCCTCGATACGCGGTGCAACTACTACAACCAGAGCTACGAATGGCGGAAGGCGATCGACTTCTGCATGAAGAAGGACGGCCAGATCTGCTGGGTCGCGCCGTCGTCGCCGCGCTGCTGGGCCGTGCAGTCGTCGGATCTGGCGCCCGTGATGGTCGCGATCGGCGCCGAGTACGTGCTGGTGGGACCGCAGGGGGAGCGGATCGTGCCGGCCGCCCGGTTCTACACCAACGACGGCATCGAGTATCTCACCAAGCAGCCGGAGGAGATCCTCGTCGCGGTGCGGCTGCCGGCGCCGAACGGCTGGAGCGCGACGTATCACAAGCTACGGCGGCGCGGGTCGTTCGATTTTCCGGTGCTCGGGGTCGCCGCCTCGATTCGCTGGGCGGGAAAGGGGAAAGGGGAAACGGGAAACGTCGCGGACGCCCGCATCGTCCTGGGGGGTGTGGCGAGTTATCCGCAGTGCGTTCCTGAAGCGGGCGCGGCCCTGATCGGGAAGCCGCTCACCGAAGCGACGATCGCGGCGGCGGCCGAGGCGGCCTACCGACCCTCCAAGCCGATGGACAACACCGATTTCGAGCTGTCGTGGCGCAAGCAGATGACGCGCGTCTACGTGGGCCGCGCTCTGGACGAGCTACGGCGTACTGACTAGGCCGTCGATCTCGGCGCTGGCACGCGTCAGCACGTCCGCGACCCGCTTCCGCGCCTCGTCGCGGTCGGCGCGCCAGCCGACGCGATAGACCGACTTCACCAGCCGCCCCATCGCCCGGTTGACCTCCGCCATCGAGCCGCCCACGGTGCGTTCGACGGTGTCGCGGATGCGCTCGAAGATCTCGTCCACCACGTCCTTGTGCTCCTCGAGAAAGGCCCGGCCGCTATCGGTGATCTCGTACACCTTCTTGCCCTCGACCTCACGCGCGCGCACGTGGCCCTCGTCTTCGAGCCACTGGAGGGTCGGGTAGACCGTCCCCGGGGATGGGGAATAGCAGCCGTGCATCCGCTCTTCCAGCTCCTTCATGATCTCATAGCCGTGGCGCGGCTTGTCGCGGACCAGTTTGAGGATGACGTACTTCATGTCGCCCGCCCCGAACCACTGGCCGCGCCGTGCCCGCCACGCGCGTCGCGCCCGCGGACCGAAGCCAAAGGCAAACATGTCCCACTTGAATTCCCTGGCCATCGGTGGAGTCCAGTCAAGATGTAACGTCACGATATATAGAGACGATATATCGTGTCAACGGTGTGTTCCAAGTCACCATCCGGCTTAAGCTTGCAGGTTTGGCGCCGAGTCGTACATTCACGACTCGCTTTCGAATTCGTTCCACGCAGCGCCCTGAGAGGAGTGGCAATGGCGGTGCAAATCACCCCCCACCCAGCCTGGGTGGCGGAGCTGGACGCCACCCTGGACCCCAGCCGGCAGGCGATTCTCGACACACCGGTCATCATCGATGCGTCGGAGAATCAGCTGGTGGACGGCCAGATTCAGAACTTTCTGGTAGCGTTCTATCCGATCATCCGAGACTTCCCGCAGTGGCTGCAATTGCTGCTCGACCGCTCGCCGCCGATGGGGAAGGAGTTCTTCACCGATAACATCCGCGTCGAGCGGCGGCACGACGCGATGTGGCGCGCTATGGGCGATGGCTTCACCGTGGCCAAGAAGCGCTTCCAGGAACCCGAGCCGATGCTGCCGCAAGTCAAGGAGTTCCACACCTATCTGACCGACATGTGCCGCCGGGCGGAATTCGGGACGGCGGTGGCGGCGACCAACTATGCGGTGGAAGGGGTGGCGCAGAAGATCTCGGAGAAGGCGTTGCGCGGACTCGCCAAGAACGACCGAATCGGGCCGCGCGGGCGCTGGTGGCTCGAAGAGCACGCCAAGTACGACGATGAGCACCCGGTCCACGCGCTCGAGATCATCAAGGACTGTGTGCAGCGCGGCAGCGAATCGCCGGAGGCGGTGACGCGGGCGGCGCTCGAGAGTCTCCGGTTGATGCGGCATGCCATGGAGGCGTCCTACTACGCGTGACTAAGAGTCGCAGGCTGTCGCCCGGCGGCGTGGCCGCGCCGCGGCGCGCGCGCATCGATTTGCTCCAAGCCGCGGCCGACATCGTCGCGGCCCTGCCGGACGCGGTCGTGGTGACGGCGGTGGACCGGCGGGTGCTGGCCGCGAACGACGCGGCCGCCGAGCTCCTGGGGTGGGAG
>JBOHSP010000310.1:0-3858 GCA_050733275.1 Gemmatimonadales bacterium | reverse complement strand
TTGGCGAGATGCGGCGCCGCCGCGGGCCAGAGCAGATCGGTGAGATAATCGCGGGTGAACAGGCGCCCGGGCTCGAGCGCCAGGCGGACAAGCAGCGCGAGATGCTTGCGCGTGCGGAAGCGAACCTGCTCGCCAGCTGCGGTGAGGAGGGAAGGACTGCCAAGACAGCGCAATGCGAACGCGGCCGACATAGTGTACCCGCGTTTTTGTGATCCGTAGGTACATTAGGCACGCGAATCAACGGCGTGTCAACACATTGATTCGCATAGCATTACGCGTGATTTAAGGGACTTTTCTAACCTGCCGTCAACGCAGCAGTTGCCCAGCCCGCCCAGCCGCCCAGCCGCCCAGCCGCAAGCCCCTTCGCGGAGCGCCTGCTCAGCACCCCGCAATCGCTGGCTGTCGATGCATGTCGGGGAACCGGGATGCTTCAGGTGTGTGCACGCTTTTCCAACGACAGGTATCGGAACGTCCCGAGGAGCCCGGCGTCCCGACCGCATTCGGCAGCTCGTCTCCCCAGCCCATTGGCACCCCGCTCGACATCGTCGGCTCTACGCACGCGCTGAGTCCTGCGAACAACAGCATCCATCCTAGCCATTTCATTTGGGCGCTCCGGTTTCCTTGCCGAGCAGCGCAGGAACCGTGCCCTGCATTAATACCAGAAGATCTGTAATCTCCATCACTCACTCCTCGGAGCGGCCAACAGCCCGTCGGGCTTAATCCTCAAACCATTCTCGCGGCGGAAGCGCAGCGCTCGATCTAACCCCAACGTGTGGAGACTTCATCCGGATCGGGCTATGCACTACGCCTCTCACAAGTTGCTGTCGCTGGGTGTTGCGGTTGCCGTCGTCGGCTGTGTCGTCCGCGACCGAATCGTGAGCCCAATCGATAAGGGGGAGGATCTCGGACCGCCGCACCTGTTGTACGGCTCCGGTCCGAGCGGCAGCTGGCACTACGCGCGGCCGGGCGGCCTCCAGGGCGGCGACGGCGCCGATTCCGCCACGGCGTGGGAGTTACAGTGGGCGTTCGATCATGCGAACCCCGGCGATACCGTCTGGCTCCTCGGGGGCGACTACACGGGGACCTATCGCGTGTCGGTCGCGGGGACGCAGACGCAGCCGATCGTCTTTCGTCAGGCCCCGGGGCGGATCGCGACCTTGCGACGCGACGCCGGATTCAGTCAGCGCAGCACGCCGTCGCTGCACGTGCTCCCCCAGGCCGAGTGGACGGAGTACTGGGATTTCGAGATTACGCCGACGACCACCATCGCGACGCGCACGGCGCCGATCGCCGGAGACGAGCTGCCGCACCCGGTCTGGAACGAGGCTTCGCATACCAAATTCGTGAATCTCATCCTGCACGATGGCGGCGTAGCATTCCTCAACGACTTCGATGGCCCCAGGGCCCCGGAAAACGTGCTGATCAGCGGCTGCCTGATCTACAACAACGGCTGGGACCAGTCGCCCAGCGTCAGCCGGCCGCGCGGGGCCGGGCACGCCTTGTACGTGAAGAACAACAGCGCGACGGGATTGCCGGTCGTCCTGGCCGATAACGTGATCTTCAATCAGTTCGGGTACGGGATCCACATCTATACCAACGCGGGGAGAGGCGACTCGCTCAAGAACATCCACGCGAAGGGGAATATCTCGTTCAACAACGGCACGCCCTCGGCATACCGAACGTCCGCCAACCTCGGCAACCTGGGGAAGGTCCCGGGTCGCAACCTGCTGTTCGAGCGAAACATGCTGTATTTCTCGCCGAACGACCTGCTCGAACCCAATGCGGGCCGCAATCTCGTCTATCGGGAAGCGGACGAGCCGCCCGCCACGAACAGCACCAGAACTCGCAATTACGTCGTGGGTGGCAGTCCCTTCACGGTAGGTGGCGCTGCGGCCGACGGGTGGACCGAGGCGTTATCCGACTCGGTCGCCGCGACTCCGTGGCCCGGTAACACGGTGATCGTCCGCCGTACGGCGGCAGATCCGAACCGCGCCAACGTCGTCGTCTACCACGGCAGCGGCCCCGCGGTGGTGTCGGTCGACTTGCCGAGCCTGCTCGCGGCGAACGACAGCTTCGAGGTTCGCAACGCGTTCGCCTTTCGAGTGGTCGACACCGCCGGGCGCTACCATGGCCCCGTGGAGCTTGCGCTCGGGCTGGTTCCGCCCCCGCCGCCGCACGGGTGGACGGCCCCCGACCCGATCGGGGCAGCCTTCACCGTGTTCGTGGTAACCAAAGTCGCGCCAGCACCAACTACGGCTGCCAGCGCCCCGCCGCCTCGGCGGCACAGGTGATCTGCAATCGCGCAGGCTGCGGTGAAGACCGCTATGCCCGCCAGGTCGCGCCGCGCAGCAGCTCTTCCACCAGATCCGCCGCCGTCCGCCCCGCCGCCTCCGCCGCGAAGTTGATCACCAGTCGGTGCACCAGCACCGTCATCGCCACCGCGCGCACGTCGTCCTCGTCCGCCATCGGCCGGCCGTCCAGCGCCGCCCGCGCCTTGGCGCCGAGGATCAAATACTGCGACGCCCGCGGTCCCGCCCCCCACGACACGTAGTCGGTCACAAATTGCGGCGCGAGCGAATCGCGCGGCCGCGTCATCCGCACCAGCGTCACCGCCGCCCGCACCAGCGGTTGCGATACCGGGATGCGCCGCACCAGATGTTGCATCGCCAGAACGTCTTCGGCGGTGAGCGACGGCCCTACCTCCGCGGTGGCGTCACCCGTCGTCGCGGCGACGATCGCTTCCTCTTCCTCCTGCGACGGATAATTCACGCGCAGCTCGAACATGAAGCGGTCGAGCTGCGCTTCGGGAAGCGGATAGGTGCCTTCCTGCTCGATCGGGTTCTGCGTAGCGAGCACGAAGAACGGCGAGGGGAGGTGATGCGTCTGGCCCGCGGCCGTCACCTGATGCTCCTGCATCGCCTGGAGCAGCGCCGCCTGCGTCTTGGGCGGCGTGCGGTTCACCTCGTCGGCCAGCACGATGTTCGCGAACACCGGCCCGCGCACGAACCGAAACGCGCGCTTACCCGTCGCGAGATCCTCCTCGATGATCTCCGTCCCCGTGATGTCGGAGGGCATCAGGTCGGGCGTGAACTGGATGCGCGAGAACTTGAGATGCAGCGCCTCCGCCACGGTCTGCACCATCAGCGTCTTGGCGAGACCGGGCACGCCGACGAGCAGCGCGTGCCCGCCGGAGAAGATCGCCGTGAGAATGCCGTCCAACACGTCCAGCTGACCCACGATCCGCTTGCCCACCTGCGACAGCAGGTCCTGCCGGGCGGCGGCGAGCCGCTCGAGCAGCTCGACATCCCCGACGACGGGGGATGCGGGCTGCGGGATGCGGGAGGGGTTCGTGGCCATTCGGGGCGAAGGTTACCACGTTCTACTCCCAAGCGCCACATAGTGTTGCAGGCCTCACCGTTTGCTTGCGAAAAATTTCACAAGCCCCTACGTTTCCACGCGACCCATGCCGCCCGCGCCCCCAGACGACCGTCCACCAGCCCCGCGAGGCTACGGGCAGGGATATGCGTACTTCGCCGCGGCGCTCAACTTCACCATCGCCATCCTGCTGTTCGGCGCCGGTGGCTGGGTGGTCGACGGCTGGCTCGGCACCAGGCCGCTGGTCACGATCATCGGCGCGTTCGTCGGCGGGCTCGCGGGGTTTATGTCGATCTACTATCGCGTAAAGCGCGATACTGCGCAGAAAGGCGCAAAACGGCGCGGTCCGTGACGGCGTATCTCCTGCTGGCGGTGCTGGGCCTGGTGCTCGTGCTCGCGAGCTGGGTGATCGGCGGGCGGCCGGCGGCGATCGGCGGCGCCGCGGCGCTCGGCGCGCAGGTCTGGGCCGTGGCGCTGCTGCGG
>JBOHSP010000309.1:0-3603 GCA_050733275.1 Gemmatimonadales bacterium | reverse complement strand
CGCCGAGCTCGGGCTGATTGGTGATGTAGCGCACCGTGCCGGACAGCGAGCCCGCGCCGAACAACGTGCCCTGCGGCCCGCGCAGCACTTCCACGCGGCCGACGTCGAACAGATCGAGATCCGGTGTGAACAGCGACAGCGACACCGGCGAGCCATCGAGATAGGCGCCGACTTGCTCCTTCACACCGGGCTGGTCGCGGGCGATCTGACCGGACGACGCGCCGCGGATCGCGACCTGGCTCTGGCCGGGTCCCAGGTTCTGCACGCTGAACCCCGCCACGTTCTGCGCGATCGCCTCGATGGTCTCGGCGCCGCGTATCCGTAGCATCTGCTCGGTGGGCGCCGCGATCGAGAACGGCACTTCCTGGATCTGCTGCTCGCGCAGCATGGCCGTCACCGTCACCGCCTCGAGCTCGAGCGCCTGCATCGTGAAATCCACCGTCACGTCGGCTCCGGCCGCCACTCGTACGTTCCGCTGCGTCACCGTGCGCAGCCCGGGCAGCGACGCGGCGACCGTGTAGCTGCCCGCCGCGAGATTGGTGATGGTGTAGCGCCCGTCCGCCCCGCTCGAGGCCCGCCCAACCGCTCCGGTCTCCTGGTGCGTGGCCCGCACCGTCGCGCCCGCGAGCGCCGTGCCATTCGCGTCTTGTACCACCCCGCTGATCCGCCCCGTCTGCGCGGCCGCTGGCACGCTGGACACCACGGCGGCGAGCACGACGCAGCCCAACAACCGGCCTCCATGAACGACCATAGTTCCTCCCCTCGAAGCGCGCGTGGTCTACTGCAACCGCATGGCGACTCTGGCGTACACGTAGCGCCCGTTGTAGCCGAACGGCGACGCCGCGGCCCACGGGAACGTGCCGAAGTTGTTGTTGAAATCCTTCGCCGGCGTGCCGCTGCCGTCCACATCCACGGGCGAGGACGGCTGGTCGGGGTAGGTGTCGAACAGATTGCGCACGCCGAGCGACAGCCCCACCTGATTGAAGCGGTAGCCAACCTCGGCGTCGAACAGCGTCTTGGCGCCGTAGCGCTCGCGGCACAGATCGCAGAAGCCCGGCTGCGCCGAGGAGAACTTCCGTAGTAGGAGCCCCGTGCCAGGGCGTGCAGCCGGCCCGTGCTGTACTGCGCCGTGAGGGTGCCCCGCCAGTCTGGACGCTCCTCGGTGATCCCCACCCATGTCACCGTGTCGAGCAAACCCGTCTCATCCGGATCGTTCGCGAACACCGCGGGCAGCGGGTCCACGCGTGTGATCTCGTTCTTCGTGTAGTTCACCGCCGCGGTGAGCTGCAGCATGCCCGCCGCCGACGGCACCCGCAGGTCCGCCGTCACGTCGACGCCGCTGGTGCGCGTGTCGAGGCCGTTCGTGAAGTACTGCACGCCGCCCACGTCCGTGATCCCGTTGCGCGTCAGGATCGCCAGCGTGGTGTCGCTGTCGAACGTCGCGCCCAGCAGCACGCGGTCATCGATCGTGACGCGGAAGACGTCGAGCGTCACGGTGAAGTCGTCGCTGGGACTGAACGCGAGCCCCGCCGAGAGGTTGACGGACGTCTCCTCCTCGAGCTCGCGCGCGCCCAGGGCCTGGGAGGCAGGATGCAACGCGGGGAAGATGCCGACCTGGATCGGCTCAGCCGCGATCACGTTGGTCACCACCTTGCTGAAGTTGATCTGGCTCAGCCCCGGGGCGCGGAATCCCGTGCTCCCCGCCGCTCGCAGCGTCACGCGCGGCGACGGCTGGAACCGCAGCGCCAGCTTCCCGGTCACGAGCGAGCCGAAATCGGAGTAGTTCTCGAACCGGCCCGCCACCGTCGTGAGCACGCGGTCGCTGAGGTTCGTCTCGAGATCGAGGTAGGCGCCGAAATTGGTGCGATCGGCGTCCACTACGTCCGCCGGCGAGAATCCGGGGAATACCTGCGAGCCACTGGTCGCTTCGACCGAGTCGCGGTTCAGGTGACCGCCGTCGATCCATGACGCGTCCTCGCCCTGGGTGATGCGGTAGGTCTCGCGGCGGAACTGCACGCCCACGGCGACATTGACCGGATTGGCGAGGCCCAGCTCCACGGCCTTCGCGGCGCTGGCGCCGATCGACAGCTCGTTGCGGCGCAGCTTGCCGGCCATGAACGACGTCTGATTGGGAATCCCGGGGTCGTCGAGGTTGCCGAGGATGCCGTCGTCGCCCGGCGCGCACGGGCTCGCGGGATCGAGGCAGGGCCCGAGCGACGTGTTCAGCGTGTTGCGCAGGTTGTACTCGAAATCATTGTGCCCGTACGCCGCGCCGACATCGACGGCCCAGTCGTTCACCGCCGTGCGCACGCCGCCCGCCGCCGAGTAGTCGATCACGTCGGGCGCGAACTCGGGGAGGAAGCCGAGCGGGAAGATCTCGGACCAGTTGCGGTCGTTGCCGGCGTAGCGGCGGTAGCCGTTCCCCGTGCCCCGGCGGAAGCTGTAGCCCCCGAAGGCGTACAGCTCGGCGGTGCCCGCGGCGTTCACCGGCAGCCGCAGGTTCGCGAGCGTGAGCACGTCGCGCTCCAGCCCGTCGCCCCAATGGTGATTGGGCTGCGGCACCGGATTGCGCTTGGTGACCACCTGCCCTCTGCTGTCGATGATGTCGGTGAGCCCGGTGATGGCGTCCTCGAACGGATCGGCCCACGCGCGGTTGGTCGGCTGGCGATCGATGAACTCGCCGAACAGGCTGAGCGAGCCGCGCCCCAGCGCGATGCTCCAACCGCCGTTGACGTTCACCGTGGTGCCGTCGTCGTCGTAATCGGCCGGCGTGTAGCGCCCGGCCGAGGCGTTCAGGAACGGCGTCAACGGCCCTTCCTTCAGCACCAGGTTCACGACGCCCGCGATCGCGTCGGAGCCGTACTGCGCCGACGCGCCGTCGCGCAACACTTCGATGCGGTCGATCGCGCTCGACGGGATCGCGTTCAAGTCCACGCCCGACGAGCCCGCGCCCGTGCCGTAGGCGAACGTGTTCACGACCGCGGTCTGGTGGCGGCGCCAGCCGTTGACCAGCACCAGCGTGTGATCGGGCGACAACCCGCGCAGCGTGAACGGCCGTATGATGTCCGTCGCATCGGTGACGCTCTGGCGCGGAAAGTTCACCGACGGCGAGAGCGCCTGGAGGATCTGACTCGTCTCCCGCGTGCCCTGCTGGGCGATCATCTCCGAGGTGAAGACGTCCACCGGGACCGCCAGCTCCTCGGCCGCGGTGTGGCGCGCGCGCGAGCCGACGACCACGTCCACCGGCGACAGG
Source organism: Gemmatimonadales bacterium (assembly GCA_050733275.1). GTDB lineage: Bacteria > Gemmatimonadota > Gemmatimonadetes > Gemmatimonadales > GWC2-71-9 > 20CM-2-65-7. Next base: position 350 of record JBOHSP010000309.1, on the reverse strand, counting down.
CTGATGGCCTGCTCGGCCAGCCGGAAGTCCTGCTCGGCGACGCCGCCGTCCAGGGTCACGCGGGCCGTCTGTGGCGTATAGCCCAGCAGGCGCGCGCGCAGGGAATAGGTGCCGGCGGCGAGGCCGCGTAGCTCGTAGCGGCCCTGCTCGTCGCTGCTGGTCCGCAGTACGGTCCCTTCGGCGACGATCTGTGCGCGCGCCAGCGGCGCGCCCGCCGCGTCGGTGACGCGGCCGCGAATCACGCCCTGCGCGGCGAGCGCCGCCGGCGCGAGGACGAGTACGAGTGGCACCGCGAACAGCATTCCGAAGCGCCGCATGGTCAGGCTCCTTGGGAAGCAGAGGTCCTTATC
>JBOHSP010000308.1:0-5049 GCA_050733275.1 Gemmatimonadales bacterium | reverse complement strand
CCGATCATCCGCGCGTCGGTCTCGCGCGAGATCATCTTGGGGGTGGTGCCCGACGCGACGAGCGCGTGGAATCCCGAGATCGCCCCACAGGCGATCGTGATGAACGCAAATGGGAACAGCTTGCCCGCGAACACCGGCCCCTCGCCCGCCGCCGCAAACGGGGTGAGCGCCGGCATGCGGAGCGGCGGCAGGATGATGAGGATCGCGACGCCCAGGACCAGCACCGTCGTGACTTTGAGGAACGTCGAGAGGTAGTCGCGGGGGCAGAGCAGCATCCACACCGGCAGCACCGACGCGATGAACCCGTACGCGATCATCATCCAGGTGATCGACGTGCCGGTGTGCGTGAACGCGCCCGCGAGCGTGGGATGGCTCGCCACGCTCCCCCCGGCGACCAGAGCCCCCAGCAGCAACAGCGCGCCCACGACGGACGCCTCGCCCACCTTGCCGGGCCGCCACTGCTTCATCCACCACCCCATCAGCAGCGCGATCGGGATGGTGCAGGCGATCGTGAACAGCCCCCAGGGCGACGCGCGCAGCGCGTTCACGACGATCAGGGCGAGCACGGCCAGCAGGATGATCATGATGGCGAGCACCGCGATCATCGCCGTGACGCCCGTGACCTTGCTGACCTCCTCCTTGGCCATCTGCCCCAGCGACTTGCCGTCGCGCCGCAGCGAGCAGAACAGGATCGTGAAATCCTGCACGGCGCCGCCCAGCACCACGCCGATCACGAGCCACAGCGTGCCGGGCAGAAATCCGAATTGCGCCGCCAGCACGGGGCCGACCAGCGGCCCGGCCCCCGCGATCGCGGCGAAGTGGTGGCCGAACAGCACCCAGCGATTCGTCGGCACGAAGTCCCGGCCGTTGGCGAGCCGCTCGGCGGGCGTGGCGCGCCGCGCCTCGAGGCCGAAGACCCGGGTGGCGAGGAACTTGGAGTAGAACCGGTACCCGATGACGTACGTGCAGACCGCGGCGGTGAGCAGCCAGGCGGCGTTGATCGTCTCGCCGCGCGACAGCGCCAGGACCCCGAACGCCACGGCGCCGAGCACCGCCACGGCGACCCAGAGGAGAATCCGCCCCATGCGCATGGCGGCTAAGTTGTGGCCACCATTGCCGATGTTCAAGTTCGAACATAGGTTCGAAATCGCGTGGCCCCCTCTCCGTGGTCGCTGAGTGCTCCACCCCCAACCCCCTCCACCGCGCGGGCGGGTGCGGCGGTACAGGAGCAGGCACAGCCCCAGCAGGCAGCCGAATCCATTGGGGGGCGGGTGGCAATCGTCACCGGTGGGGCGACCGGGCTGGGCCGGGCCGTCGCGCTCGACTTTGCCCAGCGCGGCTGCGCCGTCGCGTTCAACTACATCGAGCTACCCGGTCGCGATGTCGGCGCGCAGGCCTTGCTCACCGAGACCGCGATCAAGTCGTGCGGCGTCGCCTGTTACAGCGCGCGCTGCGACGTGCGGCGCTTCGATGACGTCCAGAAGTTCGTCACCGATGTGCGCCAGCGGCTCGGCGGGGTGCATTACCTCGTCAACAACGCCGGCGTCCACCACGACGGCGCGCTATGGCGTCTTTCACTCGAGGCGTGGCAAGAGGTGCTGGACACCAACGTCAGCGGGGCGTTCAACTGTATCCACGCCGTGGCGGCCCACCTGCGCGCGCAACGCTTCGGCAAGATCGTGAACGTGGCGAGCCACCAGGCCCTGCGGCCGGCCTTCGGCGTGGCCAATTACGCGGCCAGCAAGGCGGCGCTCATCGGCCTGACGAAGGCCGCCGCGGTCGATCTCGGCTCGGTCGGCATCAACGTGAATGCCGTGGCGCCCGGGTTCGTGAAAACGGAGTTGCTCACGCAGTTGCCCCGCGAGGTGCTGGAACGCGCCGAGCGCGAGTCCGTGCTGGGCCGCGTCGCCGAGCCCGAGGACATCTCGCGCGTGATCACTTTCCTGTGCAGCGAAGCCGCCCGGTACATCACGGGGCAGGTCATCGTCGTCGACGGGGGGCTGACGCTCTCATGACAACGTCATGCGCGGTGCGCGGGGCGCTGTGCGCGGGATTGCTGGTCGCCCTGGCGTGCCGCCCCAAGTCCTCCCAGGACCCGCCCACACCGGCGCCCACCGCGCCTTTGCCGACGGCGGGGCTGGCCGGCCAGAAGGTGGCGATCACGCCGCTCACCCTGGTGGCGGCCGAGGACTCGCTGGGCTGGGATACGCTGATCGCCGACCGCCGTGCGACGCTCGACCAGGCCGACAGCGTGATCCGCACGCTGCTCGAGGCCCGCGCCCCGGAGGTCACGTGGGCGCCGCCCGCCGAGCTGCGCCGCGTCGCCCGCCGCGCCGTGGGGATCGCCGCCGATCCGGACCAGATGGGCACCGCCTTTCTGCGCGTCGAGGACCTCGTGACGGTGCCGGATCCGCTGCGCTATCAGCTGCGGACATTGGCGGGCCTGGTGGGCACGCGGTATGTGCTTGTCCCTGCCGGATTGGTCTTTCGGGTCGTCCGGCCGTCCGGCCGTCCGGCCGTCGATTCTGATTCGGTCGTCCCGGCGTCCGGGCGTCCGGCCGTCGCCGAGCTCTCGATCGTTCTCATCGACACCCGCATCGGCCGTATCGGCTGGCGCACCGTCGCCCGGGGGGAGGGGAGCGACCCCTGGACCGCGCTGACGCGCGCGGTCAAGAATCTCACGCCCGGCCTGCCGTGACGCGGGAAGCCACGCTGATCCAGGGGGACGGGATCGGCCCCGAGATCACGCAGGCCACGCTCCAGGTTTTCGATGCGCTCGGCCTGCGCTTCGACTGGGACGAGCAGTACGGGGGCATGGCGGCGGTGGAAAAGGCCGGGACACCACTACCCAACGCGACCGTAGAATCGATCCGCCGCACCAAGCTCTGCCTCAAGGGCCCGCTCACCACGCCGGTCGGCGGCGGCTACCGCTCGGTGAACGTCGCGTTGCGCCAGGAGTTCGATCTGTACGCCAACGTGCGGCCCACCAAGACGATCGTGCCCGGCGGGCGCTACGAGCACGTCGATCTCGTGATCATCCGCGAGAACACCGAAGGCCTGTATGTCGGCCTCGACTATACGTTTCGGATCGGCGGTGACCGGCGCGCCATGGCCCAGGCCATGTCCATCGTGACGCGCGAGGGCAGCGAGCGCGTGGCGCGCTACGCCTTCGAGTACGCCCGCGCGCACGGTCGCAAGAAGGTCACGATCGTGCACAAGGCGAACATCCTGAAGGCCACATCGGGCCTGTTTCTCGAGTCGGCGCGACGCGTGGCCAAGGAGTACGAAGGCGAGATCGCCGCGGACGACAAGATCGTGGACAACACGGCGATGCAGCTCGTGATCCGGCCGGAGCAATTCGACGTGCTGGTGACGACGAACCTGTTCGGCGACATTCTCTCCGACCTGGCGGCGGGACTCAGCGGCGGCCTCGGGCTCGCGCCCGGCGCGAACATCGGCACGCACGCGGCGATCTTCGAGCCGGTGCACGGCTCGGCGCCCGACATCGCAGGGAAGGGCATCGCGAATCCGTCGGCGCAGCTCCTCGCGGCCGCGATGATGCTCGATCATGTGGGGGAGCTCGACGCGGGCAAGCGGCTGCGCTGCGCGGTCGAGGGCACCATCGTGCAGGACAACGTGCGGACGCCGGATTTGGGGGGACGTGCTACGACCGCCGAGTTCGCCCGGGCCGTGGCCGCTCGGGCCTGAGCATCCGTGCGCGCGCTGCGGTACGTTCGTCCGCGGCATCGCGATCGGCGACTTGTGCGCGTCCTGCGAACGTCAGGTGCGGGCACGCGCGGCGCGCATCGCGCGCCTCGTCGCGATCGGCACGACGCTGCCCTTCGCGGGGTATCTGGCAGTGACGCTCCCCGTCGACCGCACCGCCAGAATCGTGGGCGCCGTGGGAGCGCTGCTGTGGTATGTGCTCACCTACGTGATTGCAAAGCGAGTGGCACTGCAATGGATCAAATGAGAATACGGATTGCGGAATGCGGATCGAAGAGATTGCGGATTGCGGAATGCGGATTGCGGAATGGAGGGGCGCTCGTCGTGACCCTCCTCCTGCTTCCTGCCCCCGCCTCCTCGCAGACGTCGCTTTCCATTTATCGAGACGGCCGGGTGGTGGTGCGACGGTCGCTGCCGCAGGCGCTGGAGCGCGGCCGCAATGCGGTGACGCTGCGCCTCGACGCGCTCGATCCGGCGACGCTGTTCTCGACCGACACGACGGTCTCCGTCACGTCGGCGACCGTCCGCTATCCCACCACCAAAGCGGACGCCTTGGCGCGCGCCGCGGGGGCGGGGCAGACGCTCACGTTCATGCGCGAGCGCGGCGAGCGCAACGAAACGATCCAGGCCACCGTGCTGCGCGTGGACCCGCCGCAATACCGGCTAGCGAACGGGCAGCTGATGCTCGAGCTGCCCGGCGAGCCGCTGTTCCCGGCCGAGTTGGTGCGCACGGAGCCAGAAGCGCAGCTCGTCCTGCAGGCGACGCGCGATCGGCCGCGCACCGAGCTCGCGTATGTGGCCGAGGGGGTGCGCTGGGAAGCGCTGTATCAGGTCGTGGTGTCAGGGGCCAGGTGTCTGGTGTCAGGGACGGCGACCGTCAGATCCGAGACCGTCGCGGCTGATAGCGCGGAGGTGCAGCTCGTGGCGGGCAGCATCCGGCGCGCACGAGAGCCGAGAGAACAAGCGCAGCGGGCAGCGCGCCTCCAAGAGGTCCTCGTGACCGGAGTCGTTGGATTCGATATGGAGGAAGAAGCCGTCGGCGAAACCCATGTCTACGAGCTCCCCGGCAAGCTGACGATCCAACCTGGCGTCCCAACTGCGACCGCGCTTTTCCCCCGCAGTTCTGCGCCTTTGTCCCAAGAGCTGATCGTCCCGGGCGTGCTGCCGTGGCGCGGCTGGATCGGTCAGACCCCCGAGCCCGATCGCGTACCGGTGCAGGTGTGGTATACGATCCGCCGTCCCCGCAACACGCCGTTCGGCGACCGCCCCCTTCCCGCGGGCGTCGTGCAGCTGTACCAGGCCGATGCCGGCGGGCGACTGCAG
>JBOHSP010000307.1:0-9557 GCA_050733275.1 Gemmatimonadales bacterium | reverse complement strand
CGCGTCGCGTGCGCCGCGCCGGCGCGCTGGCGGGAGGGGTCTCCGCGCCGGGCGCCGTGATCGCCGCCGCGTCGATGATGCGGGGCGGCAGCCGGCGCCGGGCCTGCAGCACGAGCTCCCGGCTCTCCCCCATGTCGAACAGAAACTGCGCGGCCATCTCCTGCGACAACCCGTCGCCGTCGACCATCAGATCCATCTCGTAGTTGCCGAGCAGGCTCGAGACGTTGAGGTTGCTCGAGCCGATGCGCACCCACTCGTGATCGGCCAGCAGCGTCTTGGCGTGGAGCATCGTGCCCTGGTACTCGAAGATGCGCGCCCCGGCATGCAGCAGCTCGCGGTAGCCGCCGCGGGTGAGGGTGCGCACGATCGGGATGTCGCTCACGCCCGGGAGGAGCAGACGGACGTCCACCCCGCCACGCGCCGCGTCCACGAGGCCGGCGTAGAGCGGCGGCGGCGCGACGAGGTAGGCGTCGGTGATCCACAGCCGCTCGGTGACCGCGGCCGCGAGGAGCTGGACGGCGCGGTAGATGCGCGACTGCCCGGGCACGCCCTCGACGACGCGCACGGCCGTGGGGCCGCACTCCTCGGCAGCGGGCGCGATCTCGGCGTCCGGAAGCGGCGGTCCGGCGCGGGCCCACATCCGCGCGAATGCCGTATCGAGCGCGGTGACCGCGGGGCCGCACACGACCATCATGGAATCGCGCCAGCAGCGGCGCCCGTCGGCACCCGCCCATTCGTCACCCACGCACAGCCCGCCCGACATCGCGCGGACGCCGTCGACGACCATCACCTTGCGGTGGTCGCGACTGAATGCCTGCGCGAGCGGCGTCGTCCACACGGGCCGGAAGGCTCGCACGTCCACGCCGGCGCGGCGCAGGTCACGCCAGTACCGGTTGGGCGTGCCGCGGCAGCCGAGCGAGTCGTACAGCAGGCGGACGAGCACGCCGGCGCGCGCCCGCGCCGCCCAGGCCTCGGCGAAGCGGCGGCCGGTGCGGTCGTCGCGCACGATGAAGTTCTCGAAGTGCACGCTGCGGGTCGCGCTGGCGATCAACTGGAGCATGAATTCGAGCGCCGCGGCGCTGTCCGGGATGTGGCGCAGCGCGTTGCCGGGAATGGGGCGTGCCCCGGTCGCGCGGTCCAGGGCGCGGGAGAGCGGGTGGGGCGAGTGGGCGCTCACGCGCCCAGACCCAGGCTCGCCTCCACGGGCCGCAGCGCCTGAATGCAGAACGTGATGTGCTCGTCCAGCGGCACCCCCAGCTCATCGGCGCCCTGGCGCACCTCGTCGCGGCTGACCCCGCGCGCGAACGCCTTGTCCTTGAGCTTCTTCTTCACGGACGAGAGCTCGAGATCGGCGAAGCTGCGCGACGGGCGCACCAGCGCGCACGCGACGAGAAACCCGCACAGCTCGTCCACGGCGAACAGCGCCTTCGCCAGCGGCGTGTCGCGCGGCACGCCGCAATAGGTCGCGTGCCCGAGGATGGCGCGGCACAGCGGATCGGGAAGGCCGCGCCCGCGCAGCTGTCCCACGCCCCAGGCGGGATGCCCCTCGGTCGGCGAGTGGTCGGGGTTGGGATGTTGCTCGTAGTCGAAGTCGTGCAGCAGGCCCACCAGGCCCCACGGCTCCGGGTCCTCGCCGAGCTTCACGGCATACGCGCGCATCGCCGCCTCGACCGCCAGCATGTGCTGGCGGAGCGAGGGGGACTGCGTGTGCTCGTACACGATGGTCAGCGCCTCGTCGCGGGTCATCCGCCCGGCCTCCGGTTCGGTCGCAATATCGCTAGGCGGCGGAAGGAGGAGGGGTGGGAGCGGGGGGCTGGGGCATCAGCGAGACGGTAATGGGCACCGCGGCCTTGAGCTCGCCGTCCACCGTGATCTCGAAGCGGTAGGGCCCCGCCCTCGGGAACGGGACGTCGAACACGAGCACCGCGGCGGCCTCGATCTCGGTCACGCCGGCGGGCGGCTCGGCGAAGGTCACGGTCCCGGCGCCGCCCAGCAGCTCCGCAGCGGCGTCGTCCAGCAGGCGGATCTGCACGCGGTGCTCGCCGATTTCCGTGCGGCGGCCTTTGAGGCGCAGCACGAGATGCAGGCGGGGATGCATCGCGGGGAATTGCGGCACCCAGATGTGCTGGAAGATGCCGAGTACCGACATCTTCCCCGCCTGGTCCACCAGCGCGTAATCGGCGACCACCGCGAAGTCGAGATGCATGCGGGCTAGCGGCGCCGCACCGCGACCGCGGCGCGCGTGTGCTCCCAGGTGAACGACAGCAGCGCGTGAGCGCCGCGGGGCTCGAGGGCGATGGTGAAGCGGTCCACGCCTTGAGGCACCCGTTCGGCGCGCATCGGGACTCGCGCCACGTCCTGTCCCTCATCGTAGTCCAACCCCGACCCGACATTGCGGTTGATGATCAGGGTCCACCCGGCCGGCGTGGGAATCGTGAACAGCGCATAGCTCCCGGCCGCAAGCGTGACGTCGCCGACCACGACGTCTCCGTCGGTGACGAGGGTGGTCGTGCGGTTCGCGCCGGTGCGCCATACCTCGTTCCACGGCACCAGGCCGCCGAAGATCACGCGGCCGCGACGCGCGGGGCGGCCGTAGTCCACGAACACCTGAGTGCCGCCGATTGCGGCGCGCGCGGTGTCGCGCGGCGAAAGCGACCCGAGGGGCCGGCTCGCGAAGCCGGCGGCGAGCGCGTCCATGTCGGGCGCGGGAACGCGCGTGACGACCGTGCCGAGATTGTTGGCCCACACGATCCGCCCGGTCGACTCCACCCGCAGCGTGATCGGCGGCAGCCCTTCGAGCCGCAGCAGGACGGTATCGCCCCGCCCGCGAACCAGCACGGCGCGCTCCACGGCATCGCCGCCCGGCGGGAGCAGCCAGTAGTCCGCCGAGTCGCGACCCGACAGGCGCCGCAGGGCGAGCTCGAGGAAGGCGTAGGAGTTGGGCAGGTCGGGCAGCGTGCCCGCCGGCGCCGCCACGGTGGTGTCGCTCGTCGAGTCGCCGCGGACGAGCGTCTGGGTTACGCTGTCTCCCGTGAACGCCATGCGGCGGCGTGACACGATGCTGCGGCCACGGCGCACGATTTGCTCGAAGTGTCGCACGCTGCCGTCGGGGCCGAGCTCCGCGGACCACTCGCGCACCGTCGTCGCGGGCACGCGCGTCAGGTGCACGCCTTGCATCCGCGGGCCGTCGCTCCTGACCCGCTCGATTTGCGTGGTATCCGTTCCCAGGCGCCACAGAAAACCCGTCTCGGCGACGTGGCGCTGCGCGGCGAGCGTGACGGGACAGCACAACGCGCCGGCCAGCATGATGTGACGAACGCGCATCGGTCCTCCTCTCCGAGAGATCAAGCGACGCGAATCGAGCGTACCTCGTCGTTCTGCGCGATCTTCTGCACGACGTCCATGCCCTTCACCACCTGCCCGAAGACCGTATGCACGCCGTCGAGGTGGGGCTGGGGCGAATGGCAGATGAAGAACTGGCTGCCGCCCGAGTCCTTGCCGGCGTGCGCCATCGACAGCGTCCCCGCCACATGCCTGTGACTATTGCGCTCCGTCTCGCATTTGATCGTGTAACCGGGCCCACCGGTCCCGATGCGCCCTTTCCCCGTCTTGGAGTGGGGGTCGCCGCCCTGGATCATGAAGTTCGGGATCACGCGGTGAAAGGTCGTGCCGTCGTAGAACCCCGAGTTGGCGAGCTTCTCGAAGTTGGCGACGGTGCCGGGCACCTCCTCGGCAAACAGCTCGGCCTCGATCGTCCCCCTGGCCGTCTCGATCACGGCTGTCTTGTTCGGCATTCACGTCCCCGCGTTGAGGTTCTCCTCCACCTGCTGAACGGTCTTCATGCCCACGATCGCGCACCCGATCTCGGGACGGTCCAGCACGAACTTGAGCGCAAGCTGGGCGGCCGAGAGACCCGATTTCTCGGCCAGCTCCCTGACGCGCGCACCCAGCGCGGCGAGCTGCGCCACGTAGGGGCGCGGCATGCGGGCGCGGATGTCGCCTTGGGGCCAGGTGCTGTCCGGTGCGTAGCGGCCGGCGAGGAAGCCGTTCGCCAGCGGCTCCCGGGCGATGACGCCCACGTTGGCCGCGTGCGCAGCCGCCAGGAACCCGTCCTCGGGCTCGCGCCGCGCCAGATTGTACACGATTTGCACCGTGTCGGGCATGGTCGCGGTGATGGCGGCCAGGCCCTCCTGCGGCGGGTGCACCGACACGCCGTAGAACCGGATCCGGCCCTCCTGCTTGAGCTGCTCCAGCACCGCATACGTTTCCCTCGAGGAAATCAGATTGAGCGGCGGATTGTGGAGCTGCAGCAGGTCGATCCACGACGTGCGCAGCCGTTCGAGGGAGCGTTCCACCGCGAAGCGCAGGTAGCCGGGCGTGAAGTTCGCGTCGTGCGTCACGGGCAGCGGCGCGCCGTCGGGAAACTGTTCGAGGGGCCGGCCGGCGGCCTGGGCGATGCGGTCGCGCATCACCGGGTGGATGTCGCGGTTGTAGAAGTTGCCGCCCACTTTCGTCGCGATGATCACCTGGTCCCGCACGTCGTGCAGCACCTCGCCGAGCAGCGACTCGGAGTGGCCGTGGCCGTAGACGTCCGCGGTGTCGAAGACGGTGCAGCCGAGCTCGAAGGCGCGGCGGATGGCGCGTTGCGACTCGGCATCATCGGTGGGGCCGTAGGAGTTGCCGTAGGCACTGCCGCCGATCGCCCAGCCGCCGAATCCGATCTCGCTCACCGCGAGACCGGTGCGGCCGAGCACGCGGCGATTCACGCGAGCAGCTCCGCCAGCTTCTCCGGTGTGGCCACGGGGAGCGAACAGGTCGTTCCGACGCAGACGGTGGCGGCCGGCGCGTCGGCCGTCCGCCGGATCACCGCCTTGCGCGGGCGGTAGGCCTGGAGGGCGCGGAGATGCATGGTGCAGGCGGGGCCGTCGCCGCGCGGCCCCGCGACCTCGATGCGCGTGACCGGTTGCGTGGCGCGGTCGATGGCGCGCAGCAGCGTCGCACCGTACAGCGACAAGTCGCGCGCGGCGCCGGCGAACGCCGCCAGCTGCCGCTGCACCACATCGCGCCAGCGCGGCTGATCGGTCAGGGTTGCGAGCCGCCCCAGCACGAGCGCCGCGACGCCGTTGGGGGAGGGCGTCGGGGCGTCCTGCACCGGCTTGGCGCGGGCGTGGAGATAGCCGCCGTCGACCTGCGCGCCCGCCGCCAGGTCGAAGAAGCCGGCGGCCGCCTGATCCCAGTGAGACGCGAGGCAGTACTCCATCACCTGCGCCGCCCGGTCCAGCCACACGGCGTCCCCCGTCGCCTCGTAGGCGTCGAGGAACGCCGCCGCGCTCTGCACGTTGTCGTCGAGCCATGCGCGCGGCTCCGCCCGGCCGATGATGCGGGCGACGCCATGCCGCGGGTCGCAGGACTCGGTCCAGATCCGCTCCAGCACGCGGAGGGCGACGGTGTTGCACTCGGGGCGGTCCAGGACGGCCCCCGCCTGCAGCATCGCGCCCGCCAGCATCGCGTTCCAGTTCACGTAGAGCGCGCGATCCACGAACGGCGCCGTGCGCCGGTCTCGCGCGGCCTTCAGCTTGCGCAGTGCGTCGCGGAGCAGCGGCCACGCGTCATCGCCGGCGGGATCCTGCTTCCACCACAAGACGTTCTTGGCCGGGTTGTGATGCATTTCGCCGGCCTCCTGAATGTCGAATACGGCGGAGGCGACCGCGAATTCTGACGCCGTTAACGCGCCTTTCGCTTCCTCCACCGTCCACGTCCAATAGTCACCGTCGTCTCCAGGCGCCACGTCCGCGTCCTGCGAGGCCGCGAAGCCCTCGGCGCCGGCGTCGCGCACGGCGAGCACCTCGAGCACCCAATCGACGATGCCGGTCGCGACCTGGCGGAACAGCGGCGTGCCGAACGCCTGATACGCCGAGAGGTAGGCGCGCAGCAGCTCCGAGTTGTCGTACGACATCTTCTCGAAGTGCGGCACGATCCAGCGCTCGTCCACGGTGTAGCGGTGGAAGCCGCCCCCGACGTGGTCCCGGACGCCGCCGCGCGCCATGGCGGTGAGCGTCTTCTCGACGATGTCGCGCTGCCACTCGAGGCCGGTGTCGTGCCAGCGCGCGAGCAGAAATTCGCACGCCGCGGGATGCGGGAACTTGGGCGCCGTCCCGAAGCCGCCGTAGCGCACGTCGTAGAGGCGCGCCATCTGATCGGCGGCGTCCGTGAGGACCTGCGCGTCCACCGCGCCCGGCTTCGTTTCGTCGAGCGTGCGGTCGACGTGCTCGCGGATGGCGCGCGCATTGGCCGTGATGCGGTCGCGATCCTCGCGAAACACGCGGCCGATTTCGCGCAGCACGCTGGGAAATCCCGGGCGGCCGTAGCGGTTGTTCTCGGGCGGAAAGTACGTGCCGCCGAAGAACACTTCGCCGTCGGGCGTGAGAAAGGCGGTGAGCGGCCAGCCGCCCTGTCCGCTCAGCGCCTGGACGGCGCGCTGATAGCGGGCATCCACGTCGGGGCGCTCGTCGCGGTCCACCTTGATGCACACGAAATCGCGATTGAGGATCTCGGCCACGGCGGGATCCTCATAGGACTCGCCATCCATCACGTGGCACCAGTGGCACCACACCGCGCCGATGTCGAGCAGGATGGGTTTGGTTTCCGCGCGCGCGCGGGCGAACGCCGCCTCGCCCCATGGCTGCCAGTGCACGGGCTGGTGCGCCGCGGACTTGAGGTACGCGGAGACCTCCGCCGCGAGCCGATTAGCCATCGAAGTAGCGGGTCGCGGTGCGCGCGAGCAGCTCGGCGCCGATCACCAGCGACTCCTCGTCGATGTCGAACGCCGGGCTGTGGTGCGGTGCGCCCGTGGCGCCGTCCCCGTCGCGCGGCGCCGATCCGACGAACGCAAAACATCCCGGCACGCGTTCGAGGAAGAACGCCATGTCCTCGCCGCCCATCGTGCGCACGCCCTCCCGCAGGTTGGCCGCACCGACGATCTCGGCGGCGATCCCCGCCATGAGCCGCGCCATCCCGGGGTCGTTCACCAGGGGACCGCTGAGCCGGCGGTAGCGCACCGCCGCGGCCGCGCCGAAGGTGCGCGCGATACCGTCCGCGGTCGCTTCGATGAGCTGCGGGGCCTCGCTCCAGATCCGGCCGCCGAACGTGCGCACGGTGCCGCGCATGCGCGCCTCGCGGGGAATCACGTTGTACGCCTGGCCGGCGTGGACCTCAGTCACGGAAATGACGGCCGCCTCGAGCGGATCGCGACGCCGCGCCACCACGCTCTGGAGCGCCGTCACGACCTGGGCCGCGACCAGCACGGGGTCGGCGGTCTGATGGGGCGCCGCGGCGTGGCCGCCGCGCGCGGTAATCGCGATGTCAAATTCGTCCACCGAAGCCATGACGGGACCCGCCATGATGCCTACCGTGCCGACGGGCAGATCGTTCCACAGGTGAATCCCGAATGCCGCATCGACGCGCGGCGCGTCGAGCACGCCGTCCCCGATCATGGCCTGCGCGCCGTTGGACGACTCCTCGGCGGGCTGGAAGGCGAACTTGACGGACCCCGGCAGCGGCAGCGCCGCGAGTCGCCGCGCGACCTCGAGACCGATCGCGACGTGCCCGTCGTGCCCGCAGGCGTGCATCCGGCCCGCGTGCCGGGAGCGGTACGGCGCGGCCGTCATCTCGTCCACGGGGAGCGCGTCCATGTCGGCGCGGAGCAGCACGCAGCGCCCGTCGCCGGCCTTGAGGCCCACCACGCCCGTCCGGCCCACGCCCGTGCGCACCGCGTAGCCCAGCGCCTCGAGCCGTGCGGCAACGATGCCGGCGGTCCGGGTTTCTTCGAAGGCCAGCTCGGGATGTTGATGGATGTCGCGGCGGGTGGCGATGAGGCTGGCGCGGTCGATGGGGGGGAGAGAGGCCGGGTTCACTCGAGTCACGGCGGGTTCGTTTATTGGTGAACCCCGGGCTTCCGCCCGGGGTCAGAAAGGCAGGGGATCGAAGGTGTTCTGACCCCGGGCGGCAGCCCGGGGTCGACGAACATCAGGGGGGCGGTGTTCGGAGTCATCCGATCCTGGCGGTCACACCAGCGAGCTCGGACACAAGCGGTTTAGCACGCACTCCCCGCAGCGCGGCCGGCGCGCGATGCACACCGTGCGGCCGTGCGCGATGAGCGTGTGCGAGAACCAGGTCCAGCGGTCGCGCGGCACGGCGGCCATCAGGTCGCGCTCGATACGGACGGGATCCTGCTCTTTCGTGACCCCGAGCAGGCGGCTGATGCGCTGCACGTGCGTGTCGACGACGACCCCTTCGTTCCTCCCGAACCAGGTGCCGAGCACGACGTTGGCGGTCTTGCGCCCCACGCCGGGGAGCGCGGTGAGCTCGTCCATGGTGTCGGGGACCACGCCGCCGTGGCGGTCGACCAGGGCCTGCGCCATTCCGATGATCGCTTTCGTCTTGTTGCGGAAGAACCCGGTCGACTGGATCTCCCGCTCCAGCACGCGGGGATCGGCGGCGGCGTAATCGGCCGCGGAGCGGTACTTCGCGAACAGCGCGGGCGTCACCATGTTGACGCGGACGTCGGTGCACTGCGCCGACAGGATCGTCGCGACGAGCAGCTCCAGCGCGTTGCCGTGGTGGAGGGCGCAGGTCGCGTCGGGATAGGCCTGCTCGAGCCGCGCCAGCATCTGCCGCACCGGGGGCCGCCGCTGCTTCGTCCTCATGCGTACGCGTGGCCCGCGCGATGCCGCCGCGCGTGCGCGAGAAAGCCCTGGGCATCGCGCGTGTTGAGCAAATCGTCAGCGGTGAGCCATCCCTTGCGCGCCACGCCCAGGCCCAGCCCGACGTGCGACATCCCGGCGACGGACTGCGCGTCGGCGCCGAGCGAGATCGCGACGCCGGCGTCGCGGGCGCGGCGCACCAGCCGCCAGTCGAGATCGAGGCGGTGCGGATCGGCGTTCACCTCGATGGCCACGCCGCGCGTCGCGGCGCGCTCGAAGACCCGGTCCAGATCAATGGCGTAGGGATCGCGCGACAACAGCAGGCGGCCCGTCGGGTGGCCCAGGATGGTCGTGTGCGGATCGTCGAGCGCGCGCAGCACCCGCTCCGTCATCGCGGCCTCGTTCATCGCGAAGCGGGTGTGGACCGAGGCGATCACGAAGTCGAAGCGGTCCAGGACCGCGGGCCCGTAGTCGAGCGATCCATCTGCCAGAATGTCCGCCTCGACGCCCTTGAGAACCTGGAAATCGCCGCCGCCGCGGTTCACGGCGTCAATCTCCGCGTGCTGGCGCTCGATGTCGGCGGCGCGCAGCCCGCCGGCGTAGGGTGAGGCCTCGCCATGGTCGGTGATCCCCATCCAGGCGTAGCCCGCCGCCCGGCAGGCCTGCGCCCACTCGGCGATCGTGGTGCTGCCGTCGGAGTAGTCGCTGTGGCAGTGCAGGAAGCCCTTGAGGTCATCCGCGGCGACGAGGTGCGGCAGGGCGCCGGCCGCCGCGGCCTCGACCTCGCCCGTGCCCTCGCGCAGCTCGGGAGGGATCCACGGCAGCCCGAGGGTGCGGTAGACGCTCTCTTCGGTC
>JBOHSP010000306.1:0-1881 GCA_050733275.1 Gemmatimonadales bacterium | reverse complement strand
AGCTCCGCGCGGTCTTGGTTCAGCCCAAGCGCGTCGCATTCCTGGCGTACCTCGTCCTCGCGCGCCCGCACGCGTTCCAGCCCAGAAGCTCCCTCGTCGCGTTGTTTTGGCCCGAGCATGACGAGCGACATGCGCGCTGGGCCGTGAACCAGGCGCTCCGCTACCTTCGCGCGGAGCTCGGTCCCGACGTGATCCGCAACCGCGGCAAGCACGCCGTCGGCGTCGAGCCGAGCACGCTCTGGTGTGATGCGAACGCGTTCGAGGCCGCCTGCGATGCGTCGCGCTGGGAGACGGCGCTGGAGCTGTATCGGGGCGAGCTGCTCCCCGGCCTGCACATCGGCGGATGCGCGGACTTCGAGCGCTGGGTGGAGGAGGAACGCGCCCGTCTTCACGCGCTGGCGGCCCGCGCGGCGTGGGCCCTCGCCGAGCGGACGGACGACGAGGGCGACTTAGCTGCGGCCGTGCATTGGGCGCGCCGCGGGATCGCGCTCGCTCCGCACGACGAGGCCGGCGCCCGGCGTCTGATCCGGGTGCTCGATCGTGCCGGCGACCGCGCCGGCGACCTGTTCGACGTCGACCCGGCTCCCGAAACCCAAGGGTTGCTGCGACGCGTGCGGGCGCGCACCGAAGCGCTGCCGCAACCGGAGCGAACGCCCGCGCCCCTTGCCACGGTGTCCCGTCGCCCGAGGACGCCGCGGCGATATGCCGGGATCGCCGCGGGCGCCGCGCTCGTCGGCCTACTCGGCTCCTGGGCGTTTTGGCATCGCACGACGGCCGTCTCACCGCGCGTCGTCGCGACCGGCATAACGAGCGATGCGCGGGCGCTCCAGCTCTACCGCGAGGGTCGTGACCTCCTCAGTAGAATGACCGAGCCAGCCGTCCGGGAGGGCATCTACCGCTTCAATCAAGCCATCGGGCGCGACTCGCTGTTCGCGCAGGCGTACGCGGCGCTCGCCGAGGCGTATGTGGTGCTGGGGCGGGTGCACGGCAGTATGGATCCGCGTGAGGCGTTCCCGCTGGCGCGGCGCGCGGCGCAGCGCGCGCTGGCCCTGCAGGACGGGCTCGCCGAAGCCCACACCATGCTCGGCATTTACGAGATCTACTTCGGCTGGGATTGGGCCGCCGCCGAGCGGGAGCTGCGCCGCGCGATCCGGCTGGACCCGCACGATCCGGCCGCCCTCGAAGCGCTGGCGTTCTATCTCACGCTTGCCGGGCGGTACGACGAGGTCCCCGCCGTGCTGGACCGCGCCATTGCCTTGAACCCCGTCGATCCGGTGCTCTGGGCCGACGCCGGTTCACATGCCATGCTCGCCGGTCGCTTCGACGATGCGTGGGACTTCCTGGCGCGCGGCTTCGAGCTCTCCCAGAGCTCGCATCTCCTTTATCTAGTCGCCGGGAACCTGCACGCCGAGATGGGCGACACCCGGCGCGCCATCACCTACCTCCACCGCGCCGACACGCTGTCCGGCCATCAACAGATCATCCGCGGGCGGCTCGGCTACGCCTACGCGCTGGACGGCGACTCCGCCGCGGCGCGCGCGATCTTGGGCGAGCTGAAGCGTCACGCCGTGACTCGCGAGGCACCCGCAAAAACGGCCAGCGCCGTCGCCGTCGTGCACATCGGCCTGGGAGAGCTCGACTCCGCCTTCGCCTGGCTGGACATCGCCTACGAGCGACGCGCGTCGAATCTCGTGCGCGTGCTGCGAACGCCCGCCGGCTGGCGGCTCGCCTCTGATCCGCGGTATGTCGCGCTGCTGAATCGCGTGGGCCTCCGACCGGTCGGGCGGACGACGTAGCGGCCCTGGCCGCCTCCTTGACGCCGCTTACCGCAGCGCGCCTCTTCGGGGGCACAAGGGGGATTCGATGCGGCGATTGGCTGGC
>JBOHSP010000305.1:0-2578 GCA_050733275.1 Gemmatimonadales bacterium | reverse complement strand
GGCGGCTGCAGCACGGACTGACGCCGTGGCGCCGGCGCGCGTCCTTCGGTCTCGCGCCGCTCTGGCCGGTCGCGGCCGCCGTGTGGAGCGAGCGGTGGGAGCCGCAGGAACGGCGGCTGCGGGCCCTCGCGGCGAGCCTGCGCGGAGACCACGCCTGCGTCCTCGAGGGCGGCGCCTACGACAGGTGGGACCTCGAGGTACGCGGCGGGATTCTGGGCGCCGCGCGCCTCGTGATGGGCGCCGAAGATCATGCGGGCGGCAAGCAGCTCCTGCGGATCCGCTGGTGGCCCGTGATCCCGGTGCGCGGCCCGCTCATCGCGCTGGCGTTCGCGGGGCTCGCACTGGCCGCCTCGCAGGCTTTCTTGTGGACCGACGGCGCGCTCCTCGCGCTCGGAGCGGTGCTGCCGGTCGTGAACATCATCGAGCACTGCATGGCCGGCATGGCCACGATCCGGCGCGCCATCGAACGACTGCACGCGGGAGGTTGGTGATGGGGAGGGTCCTCTTGGGGAATCTGGGCTGGCACCCCGCGGCGGCGGCGTGGGCAGAGGTCGCGCCCAACGCCAACGTCCCGGAAGAGATCGAGGAGCTGCGCCGTGGCAAGGTCTACCGCCTGATGGGGGCGGCGGATAATGGCGCCCCGATCATCGCTCGGCGCTCGGGCAAGGCGCTGGCGCTGCTCGTGCGGATGATCTACGAGCGCATGCTGCCCCATCTCCCCGTCGCCGGGCCGCGGTACCGCGCGTTCCGGGTGGAGGAGCCGGGCACCGCGTGGGTGTTTCTCGAAGAGGTGAGGAGGAACGGCCGGTAATGGGCGATTTCGCTCTGTACCGCCGCTTGGTGCAGCAGGCGCGCGCGTCGTGGTCCGGCATCGGCATCCTGTTTTTCGTCGGGTTGCTGGGGACCCCCATCGCGCTGCTGATGCCGCTGCCGCTCAAGATCGCCGTGGACAACGTGCTGGGCTCGCGTCCCCTCCCCGCCTTTCTGCAGCCGATCGTGCCCGCTGCGGTGTCGGAGAGCGCGTCGGGTCTGATTCTGCTGGTCGCCGCCCTCGCCATCCTGCTCGCCGTGGCGAACCAGCTGCGGGTCTCGGTGCAGAAGTACCTGACCGTGCTGGTGGGCGAGCGCCTGCAGCTCGACTTCCGGGCGCGGATCTTCCGGCACCTCCAGCGCCTGTCGCTGTCGTACCACGACACGGTCGGCTCGGCCGACTCGATCTATCGCATCCAGCAAGATGCACCGGCGATCCGCTCCATCATCATCGACGGGTTCATTCCTCTCGTGGCATCGGCAGCAACCATCGCGGGAATGATGTACGTGACGCTGCGGCTCGACTGGCAGCTCGCCCTCGTCGCGCTGGCCGTGTCGCCGCCGCTCCTCCTGATCGCCCGCGCGTACCGGCCGCAGCTGCGCGCGTTGTCCCGAGAGGTCAGGCGGCGCGAAAGCGGGGCGCTGGGCGTGGTCCACGAGGTGCTGGGCGCGCTCCGCGTCGTCAAGGTGTTCGGGCAGGAAGCGCGGGAGGGCAATCGGTTCGTCCGTCGCTCCCAGGACGGGCTGCGGGGGCGCGTCGGCTTGGCGGTGGCGGAGGGTCGCTTCAACGTCGCCATCGGCCTGATCACCGGAATCGGTACGACGCTCGTGCTGTACCTGGGGATCACCCACGTCCGAGCCGGCGTCCTGACGCTCGGCGATCTGCTCCTGGTGATGGGATACGTGAGCAAGCTGTACGACCCGATCAAGACGATCAGCCGCAAGGTCGCCACGCTGCAGGGATACCTGGCGAGTGCCGAGCGGGCATTTCTGGTGCTCGATGAGCCGCCGGACGTCGCCGAGCGCGCCGCCGCGCGGCCGATGGGGCGCGCGCGCGGGGCGATCGCGTTCGAACAGGTGTCGTTCGCCTACGCGCCCGACCGCCCGGTGCTCGCTGATGTCTCGTTCCGTATTGCCCCCGGATCGAGCCTGGGGATCGCGGGCACGACGGGCGCGGGAAAGAGCACGCTGATCAGCCTGCTCACCCGGCTGTACGATCCCTCCGACGGCAGGATCTTGCTCGACGGGGTGGACCTGCGGGACTACCGGCGCGACGATCTGCGCGCGCAGTTCGCCGTGGTGCTCCAGGACTCGGTGCTGTTCTCGGCCAGCGTGGCCGAGAACATCGCGTATGCGGTGCCGGACGCGAGCCGCGAGCAAATCGTCGCCGCTGCCCATGCCGCCAACGCGCACGAATTCATCGTGCGCCTCCCGCGCGGCTACGAGACGGAAGTGGGCGAGCGTGGCGTGAAGCTGTCCGGCGGGCAACGGCAGCGCATCGCGCTGGCGCGGGCCTTCCTGAAGGACAGCCCGGTGCTGATCCTGGACGAGCCGACGAGCGGCGTGGACGCCCACACCGAGGCGGCGATCGTGGACGCCCTGGCGCGGCTCCAGGAAGGCCGCACCGTGATCACCATCAGTCATCGCCCCAGTGCCGTGGCGCGCTGCACGGCGCTGCTGACGATCGAGCGCGGGCGCGTGGTGGCCGACACGAGCCGCAGCGCCCCGGTGTCCCCGCCCCCGCCCCCGCCGGTGCGAGCGGCTGGCC
>JBOHSP010000304.1:0-3837 GCA_050733275.1 Gemmatimonadales bacterium | reverse complement strand
GCGCCCCAGGTCGCGAGCCGCAGCACCGCGGCGTTGGGGATGCCCGCCTGGCTGTACAGCTCCAGCTCGCGATGGAGGCACATCCCCGCCAGGCAATCCGTCCCGGCGACGATGGGCACGCCCGCGTCGTACAGCGCCTTGACGAAGGCCAGCATCTTGGCGAAGGCCGCGTCGTAGCGCGCCGCCTGCGCGTCATCGGTGGCGAGGCCGCCCGTCAGGAAGCCGCGCCGGATCTGCGCGGGCAGCCGCGGCGCGATCTTGGCCGCTCCCCGGTCCATCACCCCGGGCAGGGCGGTGAACATGCCTTCGAACGTGGCCAGCGTCGGATCGACGACCGTGCCGCGCTGCTCGAGCAACCGGATGAACGCGCGCACGCTGTCGGACGCGAGATCGAGGTCCGGCCCGTAGCGGCCCACGGCGGTGAACCGCTCCGGCGTGCGCGAGTCGATCGTGTCGCCCAGGAAATTGAGAAACAGCATGTTGACGTGCTGGATCTCGTCGTAGCCGGCGCGCACCGCCTGCGCCGCGGTCATGTGCAGGGGGATGTGGCCCGACAGCCGCAGCCCGCGGGCGCGGGCGCGCTCGGCGACCACCGCCACCAGGGCGGTGTCGAGCGAGCTGTAGAGCTTGATCTGCTCGTAGCCGAGGTCGGCGTAGCGGTCCACCCAGGCGCGCGCCGAGTCGGCCGTGCTGACCAGGACCTCGGTGGGCCCCGCGTAGGGGCCCGGGCCGTCGATGAAGCCGGCCATCACGGCGACGCGCGGGCCGATCGCGCTGCCGTCGTCCCAGCGGCGCCGCAGCTGGGCCAGCTCGTCGATGTCGTTGGCGAGATCGCGCACGCTGGTCACGCCCGCCGCGATGTCGAGCAGGCCGTCGGTCGGAGAGACGTGCGCGTGCATGTCCCACAGCCCCGGCAGCAGCGTCTTGCCGCGCGCGTCGATCACGCGGGCGTTTCTCGGCACCGGGCCCCCGGTGCCCGGTCCCACCGATTGAATGCGGCCGTCACGCACCACGACCGTCTGGCCGCGCAGGAGCAGCGCGTGCGGTGCGTCGAAGATCGCGGCGTTGCGGATCACGATCGTGCTGGCGGACCGGTCGGCGAGCGAGCCGGCCAATGTTTCCTCGCGCCGGATGCGCACGGAGTCCTGGGCGGCGGCGAGCGCGTCCCCGACCGATTCCCAGCCGTCCCTGATCACGCGGAACCAGCTTCCGGCGACAAAGGCGAACAGCCGGCCGTCCTCGCGGAGCCAGAGGTCGGTGGGGGTGAAGTCGAACCCGATGACCTGATAGTGGGTGATCCGGGCCGTGCGACCGCCGGCCGTGACGGTGCGCTCCCCGGCCTTCTCCGCGCGCGCCTCGCCGGCCGGCAGCAGCGCGAGCCGGCCGCCCGCGGCCTCGAGGCCGTGCACGATGAGCGGGAACGACGAGACCGGCGCGTTCATGGGGACGTACAGCGCCGGTCGCGCGAGCCGCCGGCTGCCCTGCTCCGCATCGGACCGCCAGACGGCCGTGTCGCCCCGCATCGTGAAGCGCTCGTCCACAGGCTTCTTCCAGTAGTCGTGCCCGCTGGTCTCGATCGATGCGAACAGGCCACCGGGTCCAAGCGTGATGCGGGTGGCGATCGCGGGCCCGCGACCGCGGTCGTTGTATTCCTGCGAGAAGCGGAGCGCGCCGCCTGGCTCGTGAATCGCGATCTCCTGGCCGGCGCGGGTGCCCCCGATGATCACCGAGTAGCGGACGGTGTCGGGCGCCTGCTGTGCGCCGACCAGGAATACGAGCAGCAATGCGGTCATGGGTGTTCCTCGGTGGTAGGGTATCCGGGCGGAGAGCCCGGGTCTCACTCCGGATACCAGTTCTTCTGCCACGCGTGCGGCGTGAGCTTCTCGAGCATCGCCGGGGAGAGCGCCCCTTTCGCCGCGGCGTGGACGTTGTCCCGTACATGTTCCACCCGGCGCATCCCCGCAATGACCGTCGACACCTCGGGCGCCGAGAGGCAGAACCGCAACGCCAGCTCGGGGAGTGACCGAACGTCCTCATCGAGCAGCCCGGCCAGCCCCTGGGCCCGCCGCTCGGCCTCGGCCCTGCGGTCGCCGGCAAAATAGTCCGCGCGCCAGTCGCCTCGTGGAAAGACCGTGTCGGCGCGAATCGCGCCGGTGAGCGCGCCTTCGTCGAACGGCACGCGCGCGATGATGCCGAGCGGCTTGCGCTTGGCGAGCGCGAACAAGTCGGTTTCCGGCGAGCGATCATAGATGTTGTAGATCACCTGCGCCGTCTCGAATGCCGGATTGTCGAGCACGAGCAGGGCGGTCTCGGGCGCGTGATCGTTGATCGAGATGCCCCAGTGCAGGACCCTGCCTTCCTGTTTCAGTCGCGCGATCTCGTCATAGGACGTGTGCCAATCGGGATCGTGCAGCCACGCGTCGTTCCAGACGTGCAGTTGTTGCAGCGGGATGGCGTCGACGCCGAGGTTCCTGAGGGACCGCTCGGTGCAGGCGCGGATGTGGCGGGCGGGAAAGACGTCGCTGAGCGGCGTGTCGGCGGCGCCGGGCCAGCGGTCGTTGCGCGGCGGGATCTTCGTCGCGACCACGGCGGCGCCATCGTGGAGCTCCTGCTCGAGCGCCCGGCCGATCACCTGCTCACTGTGGCCGTCGCCGTAGGCGAGCGCGGTATCGAAAAACGTGATGCCCTGAGCGACGGCTTCCCGCAGCGCTGCGCGACCGGTCTGGTCGTCCACGCCGCGCCACTGGCCGCCGCCCAGCCCCCAGGCGCCGAACCCGAGTTCGGAGACGTGGTAGCCGGTGGCGCCGAGGGGGCGGGGGTGGGGGTTCACGGTGCCTGGAAGCCTGCAGCACGTGGGTGAACGCCGCCACCCCCTGCGAGGAAGCCGGTGTCAGCGCGGGAGGATGTCCGGTAGCGGCGCGGCGCCGGCGACCGCCACCTCCTCGGCCCCCTCGCCGAGCACGAGCCCCGTGCCCCCCGCCTGCGCCGCGACGGCGCGACGCAGCTCCCGGATCTGCTCGTCCGTATGGCCCGCCGCCCGCAGCTTGCGGTTCATCTCCACCGTCTTGACCGCGGCTTTCAGCGTCCCCAGCGCCAGCAGCGCGCAGCGGGGGCGCGACATCACGATGTCGCGGCCGAGGAGGTCCAGCATCTCCTCATAGGAGGACGCCAGGACCTGCTCGAACGCCGGTTGGTCCCGATTGACGCGCTCCGCGAGGATCGACGCGGCGGCCTGGCTGAGGGTGCAGCCCACCCCTTCGAAGCTGACTCGGGCCACGCGCGCGTCCTGCGGCGCCGCCTCGAGATACAGCGTGATGACGTCGCCGCATCCTGGATTGCCGCCCGGGATGCGGGCGTCCGCGTCCGGCAGCGCCCCGCGGTGACGCGGGCGGCGGTAGTGGTCCAGCAGCCAGGCGATGCGCTCCTCGCGGTCCATCACGGCTTCTCGATCGCCGACTGGACGAGGTTGCCCCACTCGGTCCACGAGCCGTCGTAGTTCCGGACGTTCTGGAAACCCAGGAGATAGGTCAGCGCGAACCAGGTGTGCGAGGACCGCTCTCCGATCCGGCAGTAGGCGATCACGTCGTCATCCGGATCGAGCCCGTTCTCTTCCTGGTAGATCGTCCGCAATTCGTCCGCCGGCCGGAACGTGTGGGTTTCGGCGGTGACGGCCCGCCCCCACGGGATGCTCTTCGCTCCCGGGATGTGGCCGCCACGCAGCGCGCCCTCGTTCGGGTACTCCGGCATGTGGAGCCGCTCGCCGCGGTACTCCTCGGGACTGCGGACGTCGACCAGCGGCTTGCCCTCGACGACGTGCGCCAGCACCTGTTCGCGGAA
>JBOHSP010000303.1:0-4190 GCA_050733275.1 Gemmatimonadales bacterium | reverse complement strand
ACCCCCACCTCCACCCTCACCCCCGCCACCAAGCGTCACCCGCACCGCGTACACCCCGTCAGGGGGGAGCAGCTTGCGCGGATCGGGGGGTGCCAGATTGATCGTGGGCACGCCCTGCGTCCGCCCGCGGTGCGCACCGGGGACCACTGCCGCCCGCAGGCCGTACGGCCGCCCCAGCCAGCGGGCCGCCGCGTCGAGATCGCCATGCGCCACCGCCGCGCGGATCAGCGTGGACGAAATCGGCTGTCCGTCGTCACGCACCGCCGGCACCACTGCTACCCCGAATCCCTGCGCCGCGCCCAGCCGCCGCACCAGCTCCGCGTCTCCCCCGCGGCCGCGCCCAAACCCGTGATCGTAGCCGAGCACCAGATCCCGCAGCCCGTGCTCGGCGCGCAGCCGCGCGACGAACTGCTCCGCGTCGAGCCGCGCGATCTCCGGCGTGAACGCCATCACGACCAGCCGGTCGATCCCGTTGCGCGCCACCAGCGCCCGTTTCTCCTGCGGCAGCGTGAGCAGCTTTGGCGCCGCCGCCGGATTCACCACCGCCAGCGGGTGCGGATCGAACGTGACCAGCACGCTCTCGAGGCCACCGGCCCGCGCCCGCGCGACCACCTCGGCCAGCACCGCCTGGTGCCCGCGATGCACGCCGTCGAACGTGCCGAGGGTGACGACGGCGCCCGTCATGGCGCGGTCACGACGACGCGCGGCTTCAGCACGCCCTGCACCGGCCACGCGACGGCGACGATTTCGTCGCCGGCAAACAGGGCGACCGGGTCCTCGCCCGCCGACTCGACCGCGATGGGGCGACCGTGCACCACCGCGTCGCGCTCCGCGGGCGTCAGGTCGCGCCGCGGGAGATCGCGCACCAGCACGGCCGGATCGCGCAACTGCTCGGCGGTCGCCTCCGCGGGCGCCACGGCGTCCTCGAGGCGCAGCGGGCCGACCGCCGTGCGGGTCAGGCTCGCGAGATGCGCCCCGCAGCCGAGGGTGGCGCCGATGTCCCGGGCCAGGCTCCGCAGATACGTACCGCCGCCGACCGTGGCGCGGAAGAGCAGCTGCGGCAGCGACACCGCGGTGAGCTCCAGCTCGTGGATTTCCACCCTCCGCGGGGGCAGCTGCACCGCTTCCCCGCGGCGCGCCCGGCGGTAGGCGCGCTCGCCGGCGACCTTCACGGCCGAGTACGCCGGCGGCCGCTGCTCGTACGCGCCCCGAAATCCGGCGACCGCGGCCTCGACCCGGCCCCGGTCGATACCATCGCACGACTGCTCCGCGAGGACGGTCCCCGTCGCATCGTCCGTCGCGGTGGTGACGCCGAGTCGCATCACGCCCTCGTACGTCTTGCGCCAACCCGCGGCGAACGTGGCCAGCCGCGTTGCGCGTCCCACGACGAGCACCAGCAATCCGGCGGCGAACGGATCGAGCGTGCCCAGGTGTCCCACCCGGCGGACTCCGAGGGCGGCGCGCACCGCGTCTACCACGTCATGGGAGGTGGGGCCGGCCGGTTTCGCCACGAGGACCACCCCTCCCCGCTCCCCGATCAGCCGTTCGACTCCTTCAGCTCCTTGAGCACCCGCTCGATGCGCTGGGCGTGCTCGATGCCGCGGTCCAGTTCAAAGTGCAGCTCGGGACAGGTGCGCAGGCGCAGCTCCTGCGCCAAGTGGGTGCGCAGGTACCGCGCCGCGCTTCCCAGGCCCTCGAGACTGCGCGCTTTCTCCTCGTCACTCCCCATGACGCTGACGCGCACGCGGGCATGCGCGAGATCCGGCGTGACCTCGACGCCCGTGACGGTCACGAAGCCGATGCGCGGATCGCGCACGTCGCTCGTGAGAAAGGCGCCGACCGCCTTGCGGATCAGCTCGCCGACGCGCTCGGGACGGTGGCTGGGCCGTTTCATCTCAGAGGTAGCTCGTGCTGGTGTCCACGATGCGGGCTCCCGGCGCTCCGGCAACGAGCCGGTCGGCCTCGCGCAGCACGCGCTCGGCGTGCAGGCGGTCGGTGCTCACCACGGAGGCCGCGAGCTCGGCTCGCTGCCACAGATCGTGATGGTCCGTCTCGGCGACGGACACGTTGAAGCGGTGGTGCAGCCGGTCCTTGAGCCCCTTCACCACCGCGCGCTTGTCCTTCAGCGACTGGGCCGCCGGCAGATGCAGCTCCCAGACCATCACCCCCACGATCACGACTCAACGGCGCTGAGCGAGCGCGCGACCTCCTCGATGCGGTACGCCTCGATCAAGTCGCCCACTTTGACGTCGTTGAAGTTCTCGATACCGATGCCGCACTCGAAGCCTTCGCGCACCTCGCGCACGTCCTCCTTGAAGCGCTTCAGCGAGGCCAGCGTCCCGTCGTACACCTCGACGCCGTTGCGGATGACGCGCACGCGCCCGGTGCGCGGGATCACGCCGCTGCGCACGAAGCTGCCGGCGATCGTCCCCACCTTCGCGATCTTGAAGAGCTGGCGCACTTCCGCCTCGCCGAGAATGACTTCCTTCTTCTCGGGCGCGAGCAGTCCTTCCATGGCCGCGCGCACTTCCTCCACCGCCTCGTAGATGATGCGGTAGGTGCGGATCTCGACGCGCTCGCGGTCGGCCGCGGCACGGGCGTTGGAGTCGGGACGCACGTGGAACCCGATGATGATCGCCCCCGACGCGCGGGCGAGCAGCACGTCGGACTCGGTGATCGCCCCGACGCCGCGGTGCACCACGTCGACCTTGACCTCGGGCGTGGACAGCTGCCCCAGCGCGTCGGCCAGCGCTTCCGCCGGGCCGCCCTGGTCGGCCTTGATGATGATGCGCAGCGCCGCGGCGCCGCCCTGCGCGCGCTCGGCCATGAAGTCCTCGAGCGTCTTGACGCGCCCCGAGCGGCGATGCTGCGCCTCGCGCTCCAACCGCTGCCGCTTCTGCGCGATCTCGCGCGCCGCGGCCGCGTCGTCCATGGCGAGGAACGTGTCGCCCGCTTCCGGCACGCCCTCGAAGCCCAGGATCTGCACGGGCGTGGACGGACCGGCCTCGGTTTCGGCGCCGCCGCGCTCGTCGTACATCGCCCGGACCCGCCCCGAGTACTGGCCGCAGATGAAATCATCGCCCACGCGCAGCGTGCCGTTCTGTACGAGGATGGTGGCCAGCGCGCCCTTGCCGGGATCGAGCGAGGCTTCCAGCACCGTGCCCTGCGCGCGCCGGCCCGGATTGGCCTTGAGATCGAGCAGCTCCGCCTGCAGCAGGATCTGATCGAGCAGCTCGTCGACCCCGGTGCCCTTCTTCGCCGAGATGGGCGTGGCGAGGGTGGTCCCGCCGAACTCCTCGAGCACCACGCCGTGGGCCAGCAGGTCCTGCTTGACCTTCTGCACGGTGGCGGTCGGCAGGTCGATCTTGTTGATGGCCACAACGAGCGGCACGCCCGCGTTCTTGGCGTGTGAGATCGCCTCGACCGTCTGCGGCATGATGGCGTCGTCGGCGGCCACCACCAGCACCACGAGGTCGGTGACCTGCGCGCCGCGCGCGCGCATCGCCGTGAAGGCCTCGTGGCCCGGCGTGTCGAGGAACGTGATGCGGCGGCCGTCCTTGAGCGCCACCTGGTAGGCGCCGATGTGCTGCGTGATGCCGCCCGCCTCACCCGCGACGACGTTGGTCTTGCGCACGTAGTCGAGCAGCGACGTCTTGCCGTGGTCCACGTGGCCCATGATCGTGACGACCGGCGGCCGCGGCTGCAGCGACTCGGCGGCATCGGCGGCCTCGTCGGCCGCCAGGGCGTATTCCTCCTCGCGCACGGCCTGGAAACCGAAGGCGGACGCGATCAGCTCGATCATGTCGAAATCGAGCCGCTGATTGATGGTCACCATCTGCCCGAGCTCCTTGAAGGCAAAGGTGACGATCTGCGTGGGCGGCACTTTCAGGATGTTGGCGAGCTCGGAGACGGTGATGAACTCGGTCACGCGCACCAGCGTCTTCTCGCGTTCCTTCTCCTCGCGGCGCTTCTCCTCCTGAACCTCGCGGAACGAGGGCCCCTCGTCGCGGCGATGCACGCCCTTCTTGCCCACCGGCCCCTTCAGCGAGGCGAGGGTGCGCGAGATGTTCTGCGCGACGGCTTCCTGATCGACGAGCGACTTCTTCCCCTTCTTGCGCTTCTTGCCCTTTTCGCGCCGGCGCTCCTCGAGCGGCAGCGCGCCGGGGGCGGCCGAGGCGACGGGCCGTGGG
>JBOHSP010000302.1:0-3438 GCA_050733275.1 Gemmatimonadales bacterium | reverse complement strand
ATCACGTACTCGATGCCGCCGACTTCGATGCCGCACGCCGCCGCGATCCGCTCCACCGCCCGCGCGACGTCCGGCGGCGCGTCGTACCCTTCGACGCGCAGCCCGTTGCGCGGCGCGTCCACCGGGCAGGCGCTGCGCACCAGCTCGGCGCCCTGCGTCGTCTGGCAGACGTCCGCCGGGCACAGGTTGAACGTGTCGCCGGACGAGTACACGCGGATGGCGTACAGGTACCGCCCCCCGAGCACCTCGACCCTGGTGATGCGTTCGGCTTCGGCTGGAATGAATTCCTGCACCAACGCCGTGTGATCGGGGCCCAGCTCGAGCTCCCCGGCGGCGGCCGCAATCGCCAGATCGGCGGGCTCGCCGAACCGCCGCACGCCCGCCCCGCTCCCGCCGATGTTCGGCTTCAGGACGACGGGAAACCGCAACTCCGCCGCGGCCGCGGGGGCATCGGCCGCGTCGTGGATGACCCGCGTGGCGGGATGCGGCAGCCCCAGCGACCGCAGCACGGAGAGTTGCAGGGCTTTGGACGTCTCGGCGCGGAAGGCCCGGGTGCCGTTGACGACCCGCACGCCGTGGCGCTCGAGATGGGCGAGGAAATGATGCGTGTAGAAGACGGCATGCCCGAGTCCGCGTTGCCAGGCGGAGGGGCTCATCCGGTTGAAGACCAGCGCATAGGACGGCGGGCCGCCGGGATCGAAGCGGTGGTGTGCCGCATGCAGCCGCGTGTAGCCGGTGGCGCGTCGGTCGAGCTCGGCAAACAGCGGCGCGAACCAGTGCGGGTGTTCGTAGTAGATCGCGATCATGTCGGGGCTTCCGGACAGACCCATCACCGATGCACTCACCGATACCTCCCGAAAAGAAACGGCCGCGACTCGAGCCAACGGAGTCGCGGCCGACCATGGAGCGTCCTGATATGGGAGGGGCAGAGCCCCTGCAACTGCTATGTCATGTCATCCCGCATCGACGCGCAACGGTCGTCCGCTCCTCCGTGCAAACAACACATGGAGTGCGAACGACAGCGCATCAGCATGCAGATGTGCGTCATTGCCGCAAAGCTACAGCCGCTGTGCGACTTTGACAATATTTTCCACCGTGAGCCCCAGCTCCTGGTAGATTCGTTGATACGGCGCCGAGGCCCCGAACCGCTCCAGCGCCACGATCGCCCCCTGCTCGCCCACCCAGCGATACCAGGGCTCCGGTGCCCCCGCCTCGACCGCCACCCGCGGCACACCGGACGGCAGTACGTGGTCGCGATAGGCTGGCGGCTGCTTCGCGAAGAACTCGAGGCAGGGCATCGAGACGGCTCTCGGCCGTCGCCTGGCGGTCAGCAGTTTCTCGTAGGCACCGAGGACGAGCTCCACCTCCGATCCTGTCCCCATCAACACCACGTCCGGCTTCCCTCCCGGGGGGTCCGCGAGGACGTAGCCGCCTTGGTGCAATCCTTCGGCTGCCGCGTACCGGTCCCGATCGATAACGCTGACCTTCTGGCGCGTGAGGACAATGGCCACCGGCCCCCGCTGATGACTGATGGCTGCCCGCCACGCTTCAACCACTTCGGTGGGATCGGCCGGCCGAATCACGGTCATGTTCGGGATGGCGCGCAACGCCGCGAGCTGCTCGATCGGCTGGTGCGTGGGACCGTCTTCACCCAGGCCGATCGAGTCGTGGGTGAAGACGTAGATGGGCCGCAGGTGCGTCAGCGCCGCGAGCCGGATGGGCGGGCGCATGTAGTCGGAGAAGACGAGGAACGTCCCGCCGAACGGGATGAAGCCGCCGTGATACGCGAGGCCGTTGAGCACCGTCCCCATCGCGTGCTCCCGCACGCCGAAATGAAAATTGCGCTCGCGTGCACCTTTGATCTCCGTGTTGTTCGAGCCCGTGAGATCGGCCGAGCCGCCGATCAGCTCCGGCAGCCGTAGTGCGATGGCGTTGATGACCTTGCCCGACGCCGTGCGCGTCGCCTGCGTGTCCTTGGCCCCGAACGTGGGGAGCGCGGCGTCCCAGCCGTCCGGGAGGCGTCCCGCCAGCCGGCGCTCGAGCTCCGCCGCCAGCCCGGGGTGGGCGCCGGCGTAGGCGTCCCAGCGCGCGCGCCAGGCCTGGTGCCCCTGCGCGCCGCGCTCGCCGGCCCGGCGCCATTCCGCGAGCGACTCGTCGGGTACGTGAAACGCCTCGGTGCTGGGCCAGCCCAGCCGCTCCTTGGTGATCCGCACCTCGTCGGCGCCGAGCGGCGCCCCATGGGCCTCCGCGGTGTCCTGCTTGTTGGGGCTGCCCCAGGCGATGTGCGTGCGCACGATGATCAGCGACGGCCGGCCGGTTTCGCGCCGGGCGGTGGCCAGCGCCGCATCGAGCGCGTCCACATCGTTCCCGTCCGCCACGCGCTGCACGTGCCAGCCGTAGGCGGCGAAGCGCTGCCCCGTGTCGTCCGAGAAGGTGAGGTCGGTCGCGCCGTCGATGGTGATGCGGTTGTCGTCGTAGATGCCGATCAGCTTGCCGAGGCGCAGGTGGCCGGCGAGCGAGCAGGCCTCGTGCGACACGCCCTCCATCAGATCGCCGTCCGAGGCGAGAAAGTAGGTGTGGTGGTCCACGATCTCGTGCCCGGGCCGATTGAACGCCGCCGCGAGCCGCGCCTCCGCGATCGCCATCCCCACGGCGTTGCCGACGCCCTGCCCCAGCGGGCCGGTGGTGGCCTCCACCCCCGGCGTGAGGCCGTGCTCGGGATGCCCTGGCGTGCGGCTGCCCCACTGCCGGAACCGCTTGATTTCCTCGAGCGGCACGTCGTAGCCGGTGAGATACAACGCGCTGTAGAGCAGGATGCAGGCGTGGCCGCAGGACAGCACGAAGCGGTCGCGCTGCGCCCACGCCGGGTCCGTCGGATCGTAACGCAGGTGCCGGTGCCACAGGACGTACGCGAGCGGCGCCAGCGCCATCGCGGTACCGGGATGCCCCGAATCGGCCTGCTGCACCGCGTCCATCGCCAGCGTGCGAACGGTGTTGATGCAGAGCTGCTCGACGGAGACGGAGGGGGCGCGCGTCTCCGTCACAGCAATCCGGATTTCGCGGCCTGCCACAGCTTGGTCAGCCGGTCGAAGCCGTCCACCAGCATGTCGACCTGTTGCGGGCTGGGCGACGCCTTGGCGGCGGTCGTGAGCTCGTCCACGATGCGTCCCATCTCGTGACGGCCCTGCTCACGCGACAACGTGGCGATCTTCTCGAGCACGCCGAGGACCTGCGCGCGGACCTTGGCGTCGTCCGGCACCTGCCAGAGGTATTCCGCGGCCTGCTTGCCCTCGACGCACAACTTGCCGAGCGGATCGAGCAGCGGTTGCCGCGAGCCGCGCCCCGGCGGCGGCGGCCCGGGTGGATCGAGGGGGGAACTCATGGGCGCTTAATCTAACACCCTCCCGTGCGCGCCCGCGCGCTTGCGCGTGTGGCGAG
>JBOHSP010000301.1:0-7557 GCA_050733275.1 Gemmatimonadales bacterium | reverse complement strand
CCTCCACCCCGGGCAGCGCCGCGAGTACCTGCCCGACGTTGGAGCGGGCCGGACGGAACACGCCCGGCGGGCTGCCGACGTGGTGGTGCAGGAAGTTGAACGCCGTGCCGCCCGCGCGGGGACCCTGTTTGAGGTGCCAGATGCCGAGGGCGCCGAGCAGCCCCTTGAGGGCGTCGTTCTCGAACCACTCGTCGAGCAAGTCCGCGATCGACATCGGCAGGATGCGCGCCAGATCGATGACCGTCTCCCTGCCGAGGCGCCGCACGTGCACGCCGAGCCGCGCGAGCCGCAGCAGCTCACCCGGCTCGCGCGTCTCGATATCGGGCGGTGGCGCGAGGTACAACCGTTCCAGCACGCCGGCCAGGCGGTGCATCCGGGCACAGAACGGCGGCCACCGCTCGGCGTCGCGCGGACTGATGCGCCGGATGTTGGCGACGGAGCTGGCGAGGTCGCGCGACAGCTCCAGCCGCCCGCCGGCGGGCAGCGGGGCGCTGATCCACGGATCGGGTTGCGCGATGCCCAGGCCGTGGCCGCTGAGGCGCAGCTCGCGCGCGAGCGGCGCCGGCACCCATCCCAGATCCGGAGCCGGCTCGGGCTCGCGGCAGGGCTCCACCACCAGCACGCGGCGGCCGGCGCGGGCCAGATAGTGCGCCGCGACGAGCCCGTCGATGCCGGCGCCGATGACGACCGCATCCCACGTCATGCGTCGCCGTTCTGGAGCGCCGCCAGCGCGCCCAGCCGCCCCGAGGCGCCCATGATGCCGCCGCCGGGATGGGTGCCCGAGCCGCACTGGTAATAGCCGCGCACCGGGGTGGCGAACTTGGCCCACCCGGGCGCCGGGCGGAGAAAGAACAGCTGGTGGAGCGCCAACTCGCCCTGAAAGATGTTGCCTTCCGACAACCCGGTGATGCGCTCGATGTCGGCCGGCGTGAGCACCTGGCGGTGCAGGATGCGCTGCTTCAGCCCGGGGGCGAAGCCCTCGAGCGTGTCGATCACGGCGTCGCCGAACGCCTCGCGCCGCGCGTCCGACCAGCCGCCGTTGAGGTGATACGGGGCGTACTGGACGAAGATCGACATCACGTGCTTGCCCGGCGGCGCCATGCCGGGGTCGATGACCGAGGGGAACACGATGTCCATGTAGGGGCGGCGGGAGAACTCGCCGTACTTCGCGTCGTCGTAGGCGCGCTCGACGTAATCGAGGCTGGGGCTGATCGAGATCGCGCCGCGGTGCTGGCGGCCCACGCCCGGCATGCAGGTGAAGCTGGGCAGCGCGTCCAGCGCGAGGTTCACCTTGCCGGAGGAGCCGCGGAACTTGAAGCGCCGGATGGCGGCCACCAGATCTTCGGGCAGGGTGCCGGGCTCGACCAGCTCGAGAAACGTCCGCCGCGGGTCGAGGCTCGAGAGCACGAGGGGCGCCGCGATCTCGGCGCCGCTCTCCAGCACCACGCCCCGGGCGCGGCCGCGCTTGACCAGCACCCGGGCCACGGGCGCCTCGCAGCGGATCTCGGTGCCGAGCGCCCGCGCGGCCGAGGCGATCGCCTCGCTGACGGAGCCGGTACCGCCCTTGGCGAAGCCCCACGCGCGGAAGACGCCGTCGAGCTCGCCCATATAATGATGAAGGAGCACGTAGGCGGTACCGGGGGAGCGGGGCCCCAGGAAGGTGCCGATGATGCCGCTCGCGGCCTTGGTCGCCTTGAGGACGTCGGTCTCGAACCACTCGTCCAGGAAGTCCGCTGAGCTCATCGTCATCAGCTTGACCAGGGCGTGGAGCCGCTCGGCGCCGAGCCCGCGGACATGGCGGCCCAGGCGCAGCAGGTCGAGCAGGTCCCGCGGCGCGAACGAGGTGGGGTCGGGCGGCACCATGCCGAGGATCGGCTTCACCGCCTGCGCCATAAAGTGCATGAGCCGGCCGTACTCGTCGTAGGCGTCGGCGTCGCGCGGCGAATGGCGGTACAGCTCGCGCCGGGTTTCGTCGTGATCGGCCCAGGCGGCGAGATAGTCGCCGTTCTCCATCGGCGTGACGGTGCTCTCGAGCGGCAGGATGTGGAGGCCGTGGCCGGGCAGGGCAAGATCGCGGATGATCTCGGGGCGCAGCAGGCTCACCACGTACGAGAACGTCGAGAACCTGAAGCCGGGGAACACCTCTTCGGTCACCGCGGCTCCACCCACCCGCGGGCGCCGCTCCAGCACGAGCGTCCGCTTGCCGGCGCGGGCCAGATACGCCGCCGCGACGAGGCCGTTGTGGCCTCCGCCGATCACGATCGCGTCGTAGCGGGCGGCTGGCATCAGGCGCGTTTCCGTTCGGGGCTGAAGAACGGCAGCGCCGTCACATGCGCGAGCGCGCGCCGGCGCCGGTGCTCGACCGTGATCTCGATCCCCACGCGCGTCCCGGGCGCGGCGAACGCGGCCTCGACGTGGGCCAGGGCGATGTAGCGCTTGAGCAGCGGCGACCAGCCGCCGCTCGTCGCGTAGCCGACCTGCCGGCCCGCTTCGGTGGAGATCGGGACGCTGCTGCGCCACGCCACCGTGGGGAGCCGCGGGGGCAGCCCGACGTCGGCGTACAGGCGCTCCAGCGAGTTCCAGTCCACGGTGATGCCCACGAATTGCCAGGCCGGCGCGCGCTCGCGCTCGGCCTGCAGCGCCTCGCGGCCGTTGTAGCTGCCGGCCTTGCTCGCGGGGACCGTCCAGCCGAGTCCCAGCTCCAGCGGGGAGGACTTCTGCGCCTCGATCAACGCGTGGCGGGAGGAGATGTAATCCACCTCGATCAGCAGCAGTCCCGCCTCGATGCGCGCCACGTCCAGCGCCAGCATGCCGGCAGGCGTGAGCCCATAGCCGGCGCCCGCGGCGACGAGCGCGTCCCAGACCGGGAGCGCCTGCGCCGCGTCCATCCAGATCTCGTACCCGAGATCGCCGGTGTATCCCGTGCGGGAGATGATGACCGGCACCGTGCCCATGCGCGCGCGGGTGAGCCGGAAGTACTTCAGGGCGGACAGATCGAGGTCCGCCGCCGTTTCGAGGATGGCGCGGGCGTTGGGGCCCTGGAGCGAGAGCGCCGCGGTGCGCTCCGAGACGTCCTCGATCGTGACGTCGAGTCCCGCGGCATTGAGATGGAGCCAGCGCAGGTTGGGATCCGCCGCCGTGAGCCGGTAGCTGCGCGGGTCCAGCACCGAGATCGTGCCGTCGTCGATCTGCTTGCCTGCGGCATCGCACCACGGGGTGTACAGCACCTGTCCGACGCTCGCTCTGGCGACGTCGCGCGTGACCATGCGGTCGAGCAGGCGGCCGGCATCGGGCCCGGTGATCAGATACTTGTAGAGCGGTGAGACGTCGAACAGCGCCGCGGCGCTGCGGATCGCGTGGTACTCGCGCTCGTGCGACAACTCGTAGGCGCTGGCCACGACGTAACCGGCCCAGCGGCGCCACGCCTGGCCCTCCGACAGTGCCGCGGTGCGCGGATGAAACGGCGTGGTTCGCAGGGTCATGCCGTCGGCGCCCTCGGGGCGACGGATCGCGTCTCGGTGCCCACGCGCAGCTCCGCACGGCCGGCTATGATGTAGTAGAGCTCGTCCCGCTCGTGCGGCTGCTGCGGATCCGGCTCGCCGGGGCGCAGCACGTAGATGCCGGCCGAGAGCGCCGGTACCCGGAGGAACTCGAGGTAGCGGCGCCCACCGGCCGCGCGCTGCTCGAGGAGCCGGGCCAGCTCGTACGTTTGCATGTCGGGCGCGAAATCTCACGCCGGGTGGCCGTTCGTGCAATTCGGTCCGCACACAACATGAGCCGCGTTCACCTCGTCGAGCTGCACGATCTACGGGTGTGTCCCCGGTCGCTGCGCGATGCCCTGACCGACTTTCTCGCGTTCGCGCTGCGACTGGGCGGCACGTATGACGGCGTCGGCCCGCTGTTACGGGCCGCGGTGCGGCGCGCCGGCGCATCCCGCGTCGTGGATTTGTGCTCGGGCGCGGGTGGCCCGTGGCCCCGCCTCGCCTCCGAAGTCGGCGTCCCGGTAGTCCTCACGGATCTGTATCCCAACCGCGCCGCCCAGGCCGGCCCCATCCCCTTTCACCCCGATCCCGTGGACGCGCGCGCCGTTCCCGCATCACTCGACGGGTTCCGCACGCTGTTCACGTCGTTCCATCATTTCCGGCCGGCCGAGGCGCGCGCCATTCTGGCCGACGCCGTTCGGCGCCGGCAGGGTATCGCCGTCTTCGAAGCCGTGCGGCGCGACGTCCGCGATATGGCGCTGGTCGCACTCACCGGGCTCGGCACCCTCGCCGCGACGCCGTTCGTGCGCCCATTCCGGTGGTCACGATTGGTCTGGACCTACCTGCCCCCCATCCTGCCGCTGCTCGGCACGTTCGATGCCCTGGTGTCGTGCCTCCGCGCCTATGCGCCCGCGGAGCTGGGGAAGCTGGTCCGAGGACTCGATGCCTACGAGTGGGAAATCGGCAAGCTGAGGGGAAAGTGGTTGCCGCTCAGGGCGACGTATTTGATCGGGGTTCCGGGACGCCGCAGCGTCTCCACGCGGGGGTAGCCGACTCACGTATCGCCGGTTTTCTTAAAAACGGTTGCCGAATCGTCCATTCCGGAGGGATCTATGCGCCCCGTCGTGCTCGTCGCTGTACTCCTCCTGCCGCTCTCCCCCGTCGTTTCCCAGGAAACCGCATCCGACACCCTGCTCACCGTGCAGCAGTATCTCGATTGGGAACAGGTGAATGATCCGCAGATCTCGCCCGACGGCTCGCAGATCATCTATACGCGCCGCTGGGTGAACAAGCTGGAGGACCGCTGGGAGTCGGCGCTGTGGATCATGAACGCCGACGGCTCGCGCAACCGCTTCCTGGTCGACGGCTCGAACGCCCGCTGGTCCCCCGACGGCCGGCGCATCGCCTATGTCGCCGACGGCGAGCCGAAAGGCACGCAGGTGTTCGTGCGCTG
Source organism: Gemmatimonadales bacterium (assembly GCA_050733275.1). Taxonomy (GTDB): domain Bacteria; phylum Gemmatimonadota; class Gemmatimonadetes; order Gemmatimonadales; family GWC2-71-9; genus 20CM-2-65-7. The sequence goes on along the minus strand of JBOHSP010000301.1, from coordinate 2,622 downwards.
GATGGATGCCGCCGGGGCGAGCTCGCAGATCACCCGTCTCACCGAGCGACCGGCGAATCTCAGCTGGGCGCCGGACGGGCGGACCCTCGCGTTCACCATGCACGTGGAGAGCACGTCACCGTGGCGCATCGACATGCCGTCTCCGCCCGAGGGGGCGAAGTGGACGCCCGCGCCGCGCGTCATCGATCGCCTGCATTACCGGCGCGACCGCCGCGGCTACATCGAGCAGGGCACCACGCATCTCTTCGTCGTGCCGGCCGACGGCGGCACCCCGCGGCAGGTCACGCGCGGCGAGTTCGCGACCAGTGAGCTCGGCTCGGGGCTGAGCTACGACTGGACGCCGGACGGCCGCCACATCGTGTTCGACGGGCTGCGCGCGGACGACGCCGACTACCGCTACCGCGAGTCGTATCTCTACGTCGTGGACGTGGAGACCGGGGCGGTCCGGCAGCTCGTGACCACCAGGGGGTTGTGGGGCGATCCGCTGGTCTCGCCCGACGGGCGCCGCGTCGCGTTCACTGGGCGCGCGCACGGCACGCAGTCGTACCAGGCCAACGAGGTGTGGGTCGTCGGACTCGACGGCAGCGGCCCGCGGGCGCTCACCAGCTACGATCGCGACCCCGGCTCGCTGCGGTGGAGTCCCGACGGCAACGGCGTGTACTTTACGCTGCGCGAAAGCGGCACCGCCAACGTGTATTTCGCGCCGCTGCGCGGGTCACCCCGCAAGGTCACGGAGGGCGCGCAGCTGCTGTCGCTCAGCTCCGTGGCGCGGGACTTCACCGCCGTCGGCACGCGCAGCGATCACGACGAGCCGCCGGACATCGTGCGCTACAGCCTGCGCCGTCCTCAAACGATCGCGCGCCTCACCGAGGTGAACGGCGACGTGCTGGGGCGCCTCCGCCTGGGCACCGTGGACGAAATCTGGTACACCTCGACCGGCGGCACCCGCGTGCAAGGGTGGATCGTCAAGCCGCCCGCGTTCGATTCCACGAAGAAGTATCCGCTGATTCTCGAGATCCACGGCGGGCCGCACTCGATGTACACCGTGGGCTTCAGTTATCAGTTCCAGACCTTCGCCGCCAACGACTACGTGGTGCTGTACACCAACCCGCGCGGCAGCACCGGCTACGGCAGCGCGTTCGGCAACGCGATCGAGCGCGCCTACCCCAGCGTGGACTACGACGACCTCATGGCCGGCGTGGACACCGTAATCGGGCGCGGCTACATCGACACGCAGCGGATGTACGTCGGCGGCTGCTCGGGCGGCGGCGTGCTGTCGAGCTGGGTCATCGGCCACACCACCCGCTTCGCCGCCGCGGCGGTGCGCTGTCCCGTGACCAACTGGCTCAGCATGGCGGGGACCACCGACATTCCCCTCTTTACGTTCTCCTTCTTCGACGCCCCGTTCTGGGAGAAGCCCGAGCAGTGGCTCCGGCAGTCGTCGCTCATGTACGTGCAGAACGTGCGCACGCCGACCCTGCTCATGACCGGCGAGCTCGACCTGCGCACGCCGATGCCCCAGACCGAGGAGTACTACGCGGCGCTGAAGATGCTGAAGGTGCCCGTGGTGATGCTGCGGTTCAACGGCGAGTACCACGGCACGGGGTCCAAGCCTTCCAATTACATGCGGACCCTGTTGTACATGATGAGCTGGTACGAGAAGCACCGGCTGGGAGGAGCACCGGCGGTGAGTACGGACGGGACCAAATAGGGGGCAAGACCAAGACGTAGAAAGGCGCGGACAAGCACTACTAGACGCGTAGACGCACAGCGGGATTCAGTATCGAGTAGTCGGGACAGACTGCTTGTGCCGATGACTACTGATGACTCAATCCCGCTGTGTCCCCGCTTTTTCTTGCTCGGAGCCATATTTCAGACGTGAATCCCGATCTCCAGTCCCTCCTGGACCAACTGGAGTCGATTAAACGCGAGGGCGATACCGTCTGTGCCGGTCTCACAGACGAGCAGTTCAACTGGCGCCCCGGCCCGGGCCGCTGGTCGGTCGCCGAGTGTCTGGTGCATCTCAACATCTCGGCCACGGCAACGCTGCCCGCGTTCGACCGCGCGATCGCGGCGGGGCGGGATAAAGGGACCGCAGGGCGGGCGGCCGGGCCGTTTCACTATGGCTGGTTCGCGCGCTGGATGGTGCGCTCGATGGAGCCGCCCGTGAAGCGCCGCCTGCGAACCGTGTCCATATTTGCCGTCCCCGCGGGTGGCTACTACGAGGTGGCGCAGGTGCTGCCCGAGTTCCAGGCGATCCGCGACGCGCTCGCCGAGCGGATCCGGCAGGCGGACGGCCTCGACCTGCGCGGCCTGAAGGTGATCTCGCCCGCCAGCCGGCTGTTCCGGATGCCGCTGGGAGCTTATTTCCAGTTTGTGATTGCCCACGATCGTCGCCATCTGTGGCAGGCGCGGCAGGTGCGGGCCGTGAGCTAATGGATCCCGGTTCTCGCGCCTTTTTCTCGCTCTAGCAGAGCTCTCTTGCGCTCAACCCCCCACCGGTAGCCCCCCAGCTCGCCGCCTTTGCTCACCACTCGGTGGCAGGGGATGGCCAGCGCCACCGGATTCATCGCGCACGCGCGCGCCACCGCGCGTATCGCCTGTGGCTGTCCGATTCGCCGC
>JBOHSP010000300.1:0-7811 GCA_050733275.1 Gemmatimonadales bacterium | reverse complement strand
CCCGTCGGCAAACACGGCGGGGCCCTGGCGGCCGTGCGGCCCGATGATCTCGCCGCGGTTCCGATCAAGGCCGTCGTTGAGCGCAGCGAGATCGATCCGGCGTCGATCGACGACGTGATCCTCGGCTGCGCCAATCAGGCGGGCGAGGACAACCGCAACGTGGCGCGCATGGCGCTGCTGCTCGCGGGGCTGCCGGTCGACGTTCCGGGGCAGACCGTGAATCGGCTGTGTGGCTCGGGACTGCAGGCGGTCGCCAGCGCGGCCCAGGCCATCAAGGCCGGCGAAGGCACGACGTTCATCGCGGGGGGCGTCGAGAACATGACGCGCGCGCCCTACGTGATGCTCAAGCAGGCGCAGCCGTGGAGCCGGCGGCCGCCGGAGGTCGCCGATACGACCGTCGGGTGGCGGTTCGTGAACCCGCGGCTCAAGCCGGAGTGGACGATCTCGCTTGGCGAAACCGCCGAGGTGGTGGCGGCGCGGTACAAGATCAGCCGCGCCGAGCAGGACGCGTTCACGGTCGAGAGCCAGCGGCGCGCCGAGCAGGCGCAACGGGACTGCGTGTTCACGGACGAGATCGTGGCGGTGCCCCTCCCCGACGGCTCTTCCTTTACCAAGGACGAGCACCCTCGCCCCGGGACGACGCTCGACGCCGTGGCCAAACTGAAGCCCGCGTTTCGTAAGGACGGAACCGTGACGGCGGCGAGCTCGAGTGGCATCAATGACGGGGCGGCGGCGTTGCTGGTGACGGCGGCGGAGGGCGGCGGAGGGCGGCGGGGGGCGGCGATGGCTCGCATCGTCGCGACAGCCGTCGCCGGCGTAGATCCGAGCTGCATGGGATTGGGCCCGATTCCAGCGACGCGCAAGGCGCTCGAGCGAGCGGGCCTGAAGATCGATCAGATCGACCTCGTCGAGCTCAATGAAGCCTTCGCGGCGCAAGCCATCGCGTGCATCCGCGAGCTGAAACTCGATCCTGAGAAGGTCAACATCTACGGCGGCGGCATCGCCCTGGGCCATCCCCTCGGCTGCACCGGCGCGAAGTTATTAACGACGTTAGTTCACGCCTTACATCGTACGAAGTCGTCTTACGGTTTATGTAGCATGTGCATTGGGGTTGGTCAGGGCATCGCGATGATCGTGGAGCGGGTCTGATGGCGGCGTACGAGCGCGTGCTGGTCAGCGTCGACGGCGGCATCGGCACGATCACGCTGAACCGGCCCGAGAAGCTTAATGCCTTCGACGTCGTGATGTGCGACGATTGCCTCGAGGCGCTGCGCATGCTCGCGGGCGCGGACGCCGTGCGGGTCGTCGTGATCACCGGTGCCGGACGGGGGTTTTGCGCGGGGGCCGACGTGAGCGTGCTGGAAACAGACGGACCGGCGCTGGTGGCCGCGGGTAAAGAGATCGCGTTGACGATTCGCTCGGCCCCCAAGCCCGTGCTCGCGGCAGTGAACGGCCCCGCCGCCGGGGGTGGTGCCAACCTGGCGCTCGCCTGCGATTACCGCCTCGCCGCCGACACCGCGTCGATCGGGCAGGTGTTTCACCGCTGGGGTCTCGGGCCCGATTGGGGCGGCACATTCTTTCTGCCGCGGCTCGCCGGCATTTCGCGCGCGCTCGAGCTGGTGTGGAGCGCGCGGATGGTGCCCGCCGCCGAGGCCGCCGCGCTGGGCCTGTTCGACCGCGTGGTGCCGGCGGCCGAGCTCGGCCCCGAAACGCGGCGTCTCGCCGAACGCTGGGCCGCGATGTCGCCCCACGCCGTACGCCGGGCGAAGGACGCCCTCTATCGCTCGGAGGCCAGCTCGCTCGGCGCGATGCTCGACCTCGAGATCGAACACCAGAACGCGCTCTTCGCGACCGCCGAAGCGCGCCAACTGCTGAGGAACCGCTGATGGTCCGCAAGCTCCATAACTTCGACGACTGGATCGACTACTTCCGCTACTGGCAGGACTCGATCGGGCTGCCGCCGGGCGCGCTCCCCTCCTTCAACTTCGACGCGAAGTTCGGCGATCCCGAGGCGGCGCACATCGAGTTCGGGCATTACAAGGGCCAGCGCAAATGGCCCACGGTGATGCACATCCCCGACCAGCGCATCCGCGACGCGCTGCTCAACCTGATCGTCTATCAGGGGGACACTGAGTTCGCGTCGGTGGAGCAGCAGCGCAACCTGCTGGCGCACGCGCCCTCCGATTACGATCTGCTGTCGCTGCAGCGCGTGATGACCGAGGAGATGCGCCACGGGTGGCAGATGTCCTACCTGCTGTGCAGCCACTTCGGCGACGAGGGCAAGCGCGAAGCGGCGAAACTGCTCGAGCGCCGCGCCGATGAGGGCGAGCGCCTGCTCGGCTCCTTCAACGAGATCGTGGACAACTGGCTCGACTTCTTCACATACACGCAGTTCATCGACCGCGACGGCAAGTTCCAGCTCAAGATGCTGTCGGTCTCTGCCTTCGATCCCCTGGCGCGCTCCATGGGCCCGATGCTCAAGGAGGAGTCGTATCACCTGGGCACGGGCAACAACGGCCTGCTGCGGATCGTCAAGGCCGGGAAAATGCCGCCCCAGGTGATCCAGCGCTTCTTTTACAAGTGGATCCCGACGGCGTTCGATCTGTTCGGCACCGACAACTCGTCCTCGGCGCACTGGGCCTACGTGTGGGGGCTGAAGGGCCGCTACGACGAGCGGGACAACGAGCAGGAACCGGACAAGGCGAAACTCAACGAGTATGCGCGCGGGCTGTATCGCCAGGAGATCGTGAAGCTCGTGGAGCGGCTCAACATGTTCATCCCCGAGCGCGAGCGACAGCTGCGCGTACCCGATCTCAGGTTCAACCGGCGGATCGGCCTGTACGCACACCAGGCGTTCACCGTGGAGGGCGAGCCCCTCGATGCCGAGAAGTATCCGGCATATCTCGCGTCGGTGCTGCCCCGGCCCGAGGACATCGCGACGGTGCACGCGATCGAGAAGGAGCCGGACTGGATCGAGCCGAAGAAGGCAGACAGCCTGCAGCAATGAAGAAGCCACTGGTGATTGCGCACCGCGGGGCCTCCGGCACGGAGCTCGAGAATTCGCTCGCCGCGCTGCGCGCCGCCGCGCGCGACGGGGCCGACGGCGTCGAGCTCGACGTGCACTCCACGGCGGACGGCGAGTTCATCGTGCACCACGACGGCGTCCTCGACTCCGTCCAGATCCCGCTCGCGAACGCGGCCGACGTGATCGCACTGCGATTGGCGAACGGAGAGCCGGTGCCGACGCTGGCGCAGGGGCTCGAGGCCATCGGCCCGACGCTCCGCGTCTTCGTGGAGGTCAAGACGCTGGACCCCCGCTGGGATGACGCGTTCCTCGCGACCCTCGACCGCGGGCCCAACCCGGGCAATTACGCCGTCCACTCGTTCGCATTCCACGTCGTGCACCGGCTCGGCATCAAGCGGCCGGGCCTGCCGCGCGGCCTGCTGTCGGAGGTATACACCCGATCGCTGCGCCAATCGCTGGCCGACGCGAAGGCGGACACGCTGTGGCAGGAGCGCGCCACGATCGACGAAGCGCTGATCGGCGCGGTGCACGCCCTGGGCGCGCGCATCGTGGCCTGGACCGTCGACGATCCCGCCGACATCGCCCGGCTGACGGCGTGGGGCGTGGACGGCATCTGCACCAACTATCCGGCGCGCGCGCGCCACGTGGTCGAGACGACCCGGGCGGCATGACTGCGCCCCGCGTCGCGGTGATCGGCGCGGGCACGATGGGCCACGGCATCGCGTACGTCGCCGCGGCGGCGGGTTGCGCGGTGCGGCTCACGGATGCGCGCGGCGATGCGCTCGCCGGGGCGATGCGCCGCATCGAGCAGTTGATCGCGGGCGCCGTGCAGCGCGGCAAGGCCACAGATCCCGCAGATATCAAAAAACGGATCAGCGCAGATCAGGCACTGAGCGATGCGGTGCGTGAGGCGGATGTCGTCATCGAGGCGGTGATCGAGGATCTCGGCGTGAAGCAGCGGCTGCTCGCGGAGGCCGAGCGGGCCGCACCCACCGGTGCCCTCCTCGCGACGAACACGTCGTCCCTTTCGATTGAGCAGATTGCCGCCGCGCTGCGCGAGCCGGCCCGCCTGGTGGGCATGCATTTCTTTAATCCCGTGCATCAGATGAAGCTCGTGGAAGTGGTGACGCACCCGCGTGGTGCGCCGGCCGCGGCGGACCGGGCCGTGGAGTTCGCGCGCCGGCTGGGCAAGGAGCCGATCGTGGTGCGCGATTCCCCCGGCTTCGCGTCCAGCCGGCTGGGCGTCGCGCTCGGCCTCGAGGCGATGCGCATGCTCGAGCAGGGCGTGGCGAGCGCCGAGGACATCGACAAGGCGATGGAGCTGGGCTACAACCACCCGCTGGGGCCGCTCAAGCTCACTGATCTCGTGGGACTCGACGTGCGCCTCGCGATCGCCGAGTACCTCTATCGGGCGCTCGAGGACCCGCAGTTCGAGCCGCCGGCCATCCTGCGCAGCAAGGTGGCGAAGGGGGAGCTGGGGAAGAAGAGCGGCAAGGGGTTCTACACCTGGAGCGACGGACCCCTCCCTTGGCGAGAACCGTGATCAGCGGAAGTAGCAACATGGGGTCCGGTTCGCGAGCTCAGCGCACCTGGAACGCCGCCTCGAGCTCCGGCAGGCGCGCCGCCTGTTGGTCATCAATCCAGATGACGTCGGGCAAGACACGGAAAACGTAGTCCCCCGGCGGCGCCGCAGTGATCTTCCACTTGAAGTCCCCGAGATATTCCCGGGTGGTCGCCTGCGCATCCCATACCCGCGTGACCGTTTCACCGACCTCGATCCGGTAACTCGAGAGCGCCGTGTAGCACCCCGAAGTCGTGCCGATGAACGGCAGCCACTCGTCGTCTTCCGCACGATGGACCACGCCCCGGGCGATACTCGTGCAGCCACTGGTGAGCGTCACTGCCTCACCACGGCGGTTCGTGATCGCGGATGTGGCGGTGAAGCTATCTCCGGAAGCGGGGGTGGCTGGATCAATGCGCAAGGTGAGGTCCAGTCCGTGGGCGCGCTGGGTGTCGGACCCGAGCGCGCCGAGCGAAACGACATCAGTCGCTGGCGCCGCGGCGTGCCGATCACATCCGGGCAATGAGAGAATGGCAAGCAGCGCTGGGACCGTCAGGTGGCTCCTGGCCATGATGATGCTCTCCCCGATTTCGGTCACGTGTATATACCCGGGCGTCTCTTGAACCGTCACACGCGCTCCCCTGCGGTAGGCACAGGCGTCGGCGCGTGGTAGGTTGCGTACTCCATGAGCCGCATCACCGACGTCCACATCCACATCCAGCCCTGGCGCCAGCTCAAGCCCCACGTCCTGGAGGCGATGCGCAAGGGCAAGGAGCGGGAGTGGGACTCCCTGCTCGCCGTGATGGACGATCCGCGCGCCCTGCTCGAGATCATGGACCGGGCAGGCGTGTGGCGCGTCGGGCTGGTCAACTACCCGAGCCCGGACGTCATGGGGTTCGAGGACTCGACCAACACGTTCGCCGCCCGCTATGCCAGCGCCAATCCCGAACGGCTGCTCCCCTACGGCGGCGTGCATCCCCGCTACACCACGGACCCTGCCGGCGACGTGGACCGGCTCATCGACCTCGGCATCCGGCTCGTCAAGATCCACCCGCCCCATCAGGGCTTTCCCGCCAACGCCTACAGCGACGGTCTCGACGCGCTGGCCGCGATCTATCGCCGCTGCGAGGCGCGCGGCCTCCCGGTGATGATCCACACCGGCACGTCGATCTTCCCGGGCGCGCGGTCCAAGTACGGCAATCCGCTCGAGCTGGACGACGTGGCCATCGACTTCCCGGACCTCGTCATCGTGATGGCGCACGGCGGCCGACCCCTGTACATGGATGAAGCCTTTTTCATTCTGCGACGTCACGGTAACGTCCGGCTCGACGTCTCGGGCATTCCGCCCGCGAAGTTGCTGGAGTACTTTCCCCGCCTGCCGGAGATCTCCGACCGGGTGCTGTGGGGGACGGATTGGCCCAGTCCCGGCGTCAAGGACCTGCGGCAGAATATCGATCAGTTTCTCGCGCTTCCGCTCGCCGACGCGCAGCGGCGAGCGATCCTCGAGACCAACGCGCTGGCGCTGTTTCCCATGGAGTCTCCGACACATGCGTAGCTTCGTTTCCCTGGCGGCGCTGTTTCTCGTCGCAATCGCCGCCCCCCCGCCCGTCCCCGCCCAGGCCGGCCGGATCACCTTCGAGGAGTACACGCTGGCCAACGGCCTGCGGGTCATCTATTCCGAGGACCACTCGACGCCGGTCGTCTCGGTGGACGTCTGGTACGACGTCGGCTCGCGCAACGAGCGGGCCGGGCGGTCCGGCTTCGCTCACCTGTTCGAGCACATGATGTTTCAGGGCTCGGCCAACGTGGAGAAAGCCGAGCATTTCCAGCTCATCCAGCGGGCGGGCGGCACGATGAATGGGACGACGCAGGAAGACCGCACCAACTACTTCGAGACCCTCCCGTCCAACCGGCTGAACCTCGCGCTGTGGCTCGAGGCCGACCGGATGCGTTCGCTTGCGATCACGCAGGAAAACTTCGAGAACCAGCGCGAGACCGTGAAGGAAGAGCGGCGCCTCGGCGTGGACAACCGGCCGTACCAGGCGGCGTTCATCGACGGCCTCACCTGGCCTTTCGACAGCACGGCCTGCTTCGCCTATGCGCATACGGTGATCGGCTCGATGGCCGACCTGAACGCGGCCCAGCTCCCCGACGTGCAGGCGTTCTTCGACACCTACTACGCGCCCAACAACGCGACGCTCACGGTCGTGGGCGACTTCGACCCTGCGGAGCTCCGCCGCCTGGTGGACGCGTACTTCGCCGGCCTTCCCAGCCACCCCGAGCCCGATGCGGTCTCGTGTAGCACCGGCTTCAGCCCCGGTGCCGAGCGGCGCGAGGTGCGCGATGCGCAGGCGAACCTCGACGCGGCCATCCAGTTCTACCGGGTCCCCGAGCACCGCCACGCCGATACCCCGGCGCTCGAAGTGCTGAACGTGATCCTGGGTCAGGGCGAAAGCTCGCGGCTCAATGTGGCGGTGGTGCGGCGCGAACGCGCCGCCGTCGCCACCGGCGCGGTGCTCGGCCCCACGGGCTCCCGCAACGGACCGGGCGTGTTCGTCGCCTACGGCATCGTGAACCAGGGCGTGTCCGCCACCCGGCTGGACAGCCTGATCACCGCGCAGCTCGACAGCATCCGCACTCACGGGGTGAGCGATGCCGAGCTTACCAAGGCCCGCAACACGCTGCGCGCCGGATTCATCCAGAGCCGCGAGACCACCCTGGGCAAGGCCGAAGAGCTCCAGCACTACCGCCTGTTCCACGACGCGGTCGCCGAGATCAACACCGACCTCGATCGCATCCTGGAGGTGACGGCGGACGACGTGCAGCGTGTGGCGAACCGGTACCTCGACCCGGCGAATCTCACGCTCGTGATCGTGCGGGCGGGTGCGGCTGGTGACGAAGGGAGTTCCCGATGAGCGCGCGGAATGTTGGAAGGTGGGAAAGTTGGAAAGTTGGAAGGTTGGAAAATTGGAAAGTGGTGGCGGTTTTCCTATCCGTCCTTCCGACCTTCCCACTTTTCGCGCAGCAGCCGTTCCCCACCGAGCCGCCGCCGGCGGAACCGCTCCGCCCTGTGCGCTTCCCGCCGTTCCGCGAAGGGGCGTTGCCCAATGGCATGACCCTGGTGCTGGTCGAGAACCACGAGCAGCCGTCCGTGTCGATCAGCCTGAGCTTCCGCGCGGGCAGCGCCTACGATCCCGCCGGCAAGGAGGGGCTGGCGCTGATGGT
>JBOHSP010000299.1:0-17486 GCA_050733275.1 Gemmatimonadales bacterium | reverse complement strand
CACGGACGGGGACGGCTCCGCCAGCTATTTCCGGAAGGCCGGAACATCATTTGTCACTCCCGCCGGCGACTTCTCGCAGCTCATCGCAGGAACGCCGAGTGGTGGGAGTGGCTGGACGCGGCGCTATCCAGACTCCACCAAGATCGTCTTCAACTCGGCCGGCCGGATGACGGAAGTGCGGGACCGGTGGAATAACATCACGACCATCCTCTACGACGCCTCAAATCGTGTCTCGCAGGTAAAGGACCCGCTCAATTTCACGATTACGCTCACCTACGATGGGAATGGTTTGGACTTCATCACTGATCCGATGGCGCGCGTCACGCAGGTGACGGTCGATGCGAGCAAACGCCTCACGCTGATTCGGGATCCGGATCTTGTCGGCACGTCATTCGGGTACGACGCCAACTTGCGGCTTTCCACTATTACGAACCGGCGCGGGCACACAACCACGTTCGCGTACCATGCGCAGTCCGGCCTGCTGGATTCGATCATGAGCCCGACCGTGACGTTTGTGGGGTCGAACGGCTCTGACTCGACGCGCTCCCTGACCACACGGTTCGCCCCTTGGCAGATGGTTGGCGTGCCCTATGCGCTTACTTCTCCGGCTGTGACACCGCCTCGCGCCGACACGATCTACGCGCGGGTGTGGGACGCCGGCGGACACGTCACGCGCTTCACGGTGAACCGCTGGGGGACGCCGGTGCAGACCACCGACGCCCTCAACGGCGTCACGACGGTGATGTTCGATGCCAATGGACTCCGCTCGGGAACGGATTCGGCGACGTTCATCCATTACGCGGCCTGGGCTCAGCCCGATACCATCCGCGGCTTCAAACGGCCGACCGAGGTGGCGTTCATCGGCCCGAACGGCCGCGTGGACTCCAGCGGAGTGATCAATCGGAGGCCGACGCGCTACACGTATGACGCCCGGGGCCGAGTCGAGCGCGTGATCGATCCCGAAAATCACCTTGTGCAACGGACGTGGTTTGCGGGGGTGAACGGCAATCGCAGCAGGGACTCGCTTCCCGGTAACCGCGTCACCCTGTTCTATCAGGACGCGATCGGCCGCGATACGGCCGTCAAGCCACCGGTGCTGCCGCTGCAGCGCACGCGGTATGATGTGTTGAACCGGCCGATTCGCTTCTTCGACGGCGTGAACGACTCCGCCACGGTCACCACCTATGATGCGCTCTACGTCACGAGCGTTCGCGACCCGAAGCTCCAGGTGTATGGGTTCACCTATAATGCGCTGGGTTGGCTGACCAACCGCACCGACCCCCTGAATCGCTCGGACCTTTACGGCTACGGGCGCGATGGCGAACTGCGGCGCTGGACGAATCGCCGCGGCCACGTCATCACCTATACCCATGACGTCCTGCACCGGCCAACAGGGAAATCGGGGGACAGCACGACGACCGTGGGCTGGAGCTATTCGAGCGATCGCCGCGTGGTCACGAGCACGAGCCCCGTATCGGCGGAAACCGTCTACCTGAGCGCGATGGGGCGCGCGGATTCGGCCAAGACCGTACTGGCCGGCCAGACGTACTGGCGCCGGTTTGCTTACGACGCAGGGGGCAGACTCGACAGTTTGTTCGCGTCCGGGCCAAGTGTGACGTTCCGCTCCCGGAAATACACGTATGATGATGTCGACGGTGCACTGAATGGCGTCAAGCTGAGCGGCGCCACTACCATGCTCGGCCATAACAATGATGGGCTGCCAACAACGGTCTCCGTGCCTGGCGGGCCGACCCGGACGACGACGTACTACCCGCTCCATGGGGAGGCCGGCATTCGTACGACGGCGTCCTATAACGAGCGGATCGCGCGATCGTTGAGCTTTGACCCGCAGGGCCGCGTGGAGCGCGAGGTCTTCGGATCCGGACTGGACGCTCGCCAATTCGACTACGACTCGCTGGATCGACTCATCACCGTAACCGATCAGCACCGTGACGAGACGCAGAATCCCTGTGCGGGAGACCCGATCATCAATGAGAATGGCGAGGATTGCGTGAGCGGCACGCTCTGGCAAGACGTCGCCACTCGTAGTTATTGGTACGACGCGGTTGGCAACCGGAACGATCACGGCGGCACGTACGCCACGGGCAATCGCATTCAGACGTTCGCCGGCTGCACGTACACCACTGATGTAGACGGCAACGTCACACAACGAGCCTGTCCAGGCGACACCGTGACCTTCTCCTGGAGCGCCGAGAATCGTCTGACGGGGTACACGCGAACCGGGAGCACGATCGCGTTCCAGTACGACGCTCATGGCCGGCTTGTGCGCAAGGACATCGCGGGCAGTCCGGTGCGGTACTTTCTCTGGAATGGTAACGACCTCTTGGCCGAGCTGAATGGCGGGGCGAATGCGAAAGTGGCCGAGTACTCGTATTTAGGCATGGATCGACCGCATGCGATCATCGTGAGTGACACGGCCTACTATGCCCATCAAGACGCCTTCGGTAACGTGACGGCGTTGACTGATAGCACGAGCGCTGGTCTGAAACGCACGTACTATTACGATTCGTGGGGCCAGCTGATCGGCGGTTCTGATATTGCGGGCTTCGCAGGTGCGGATCGGGCGCGGTTCAAGGGGGCGTTGTGGATGGGGGAGGAGATTGAACTCTACTACATGCGGAACCGGTGGTATGAGCCGAAGAGCGGCAGGTTTTTGAGTGAGGACCCAACTGGGATCATGGGTGGGCTGAACGTCTACATCTATGCGGCAAACGACCCAGTAAATGGACGGGATCCTACTGGCTTGCTCTCATGTAGCGATGGCGTAACCATCATCATAGACGACGTTCCTGTGCCGTGCTCGGAGGCGGTGCTCGGAGCGATCGACGGGTGGTTGCGGGACGCTTTCTCCACGACTCTCGATCAAGCGTGGGAGGCGGCTGGCGGGGCGCCGGGTAGTCGTTCTCGCTTCCAACAGCAGTGTCCGGCCATTCTCCGTAACCCCGGAGTCGAGGCGGGGTGGCGCTGGACTTTTGCGCAGGGTCTTAGAACGGGTATGGAGTGGGCTGCCGTGGTTCGCCAAGGTCCGCCGCTGCTACCCAGCTCGCTTTACTCCGAATACATAACGGAATACCAGGAGCAACGTGAGGATTACTGGGAAGCCGAGGTCAGCGGCAGCTTTCTCATGGTGATCCACAATCATCCGACTGGCCTGGAGATCCTGAGTCCTGACGATATAATGTACGCTGATGAAATTCGCGTCCCATATGTGGCCGTTTCCGAACGTTTCCTGACGATCTACACCCCGACAGGTGGAGCTTTTGAGTTTTGCAGGAGGCCCCCGCCATGACTAACGCATACCGGGCGATCGGTCTGGTCCTCAGCGCAGTTGCGCTTCTCGCGCTGCCATCTCTTATCCAGGCATGCGGTACGCGGGCCGAATCGGGGGCGGTTTCCGCGAGCGTGTCACCGAGTTCGGCTGACAGCATCGAGCTGGTGACTGCAGCCGTCAATGTTTTTGATGCCAACTCGCGTCCGGAACATAGGAAGCCTTTCAGGATTGTTGAGTACACGCGTGATGCGGATGGCGTGGTGATCACAGTTCATCCGATTCTCTGCCCCGGCCGCATCGCGGGTGGTGGCGGGGGGCGGGTGCGCGTCTCGAAAGCAGGTCAGGTTCGGGTTATTGAGCGGTACAATTGACAGTCGGCCCCGTGCAGAGAGTTGTGATCGCTCGGTCCCCTTACCGCCCGTTACCGCCTTTACCGTCTTCGTACTCTGCGTATCGCCGCCAGATGCCCGTTGTACGTCGCCGAGAACGTGTGTCACGTTGGATTTCATGCGACTGATTGGTGAGGGTGAGACTGCCCGTTATGCGGCCGTGACATACGTCAATTTTGATGAGCCAGTTGGGGTTTGAAGGTGAGAAACAGGTGGCCGAGGCTGCTGGACAGGGCCCTGAGGGTGTGCTGAGGATCAGCTCGCGTCGTTTATTGGCTACAATCTTGTGAACATGCTCGCCCACGAAGAGGTCCATTTCCTGTTGCGCTTCGCCATTTCACGCTTCGAAGACATTGAGGCCGATAAGATCGGAGACCGTTGCGGGCGAGGGCCACGGAGGATGTTCTGATCGCTTCCAGCGCTGTGATCATCAAGGAGTCGGGGCGCATCGGATCGATTCTTTGTCTCGTGTTGACCTCCGCGTTCTGCGCCCGCCAAGGTGCCCCTGACTTGCACGTCGAAGCGGGAGAGATGAGCGGGCAAAGGGTTGACACGGAAACACGTTTGCGAGCGCTCTACGGCGCGGTCCTCAGGTTTCATCGGCAGAACCACGAGTTGCCAACGAGTCTGAATCAGGCTTGCGATCCCTACCCCGAACGCTGCGAGCTGCTCGATCCAGGGGACACGCCCCTAGACTTCTGGAACTCCGCAGTCTCTTATACGCTCCGAGCTGACGGGTTCGAGCTGCGATCATTCGGTCCCGATCGTATGTCAGCAACTTCAGACGACATCGTAATTGCGCATCCGTTGGACCGCGCGATCGCGGGTCAAGTCGCTGGATGCTATCGTTCAGTCGAAGGCTGGTGGACATCGAGACAGAGCGTGGTTCGTTTCGATACGCTTCCAGGTACCCTATTCAATCACCTTGGAAACTACTCGCTCCATATCCCGCTCCCTCGCCACCCAATGGGGATGGAATGGTTTCCTGTCGGCACCGATTCTATTTCCCTTCAATGGGCGTACGGCCCGCATATCAGAGACATCCGTATGAAACGGCTGGGCGATACTCTGCGCGGGCGCACGGATTTCGAGGATGTAGACTCCCGCGGAGTAACGATAGACTGGCGTGGAGTATTGACGCTCGTTCGAACCAGCTGCGACGGATAGTGCACGCGCTCCCGTCCGCACCGACTTGAGGTCATTTTCGGGGCCCTTTAATTGCCAGTGCCGTGATCGGTGCTGTGCTTTTGGGGGGGGCGGCCGATCCAGGCCACTCTTCGCCTACAAGAGACAGGCGACTTTCTCGTGGGAACGATTCAGCAGAGCTCGGATTTCGCCGGAGCACGCCAAGAGCGCGTTACTGCTGTACGGACAGTATGTACGTCATGAGCTTAGCCTGCCCACACGCCGGCTCGCTGGCCGCTAAACCGGGGACTGTTCCGGGGTCACAGAGGACTCACGCCGGCAAATCTTCATCGCTGTCTACCGCAAAGTTCAGGCTACGCCATCATGCCGGATGCGGGAGCGTACCTGGGTCGATGGGTACCGCAAGGGACGGACTCGGCGAGACTCTCGTGGATTCATGGAGACCAATCCATGACGCTGGTGCTTCGTTATCACACAGATTCCCTTGTCGGGCGAGCCTTGGGGAACGGTCGCCGGGTTGTGGGAGTTAAGACGACCTGTCCTGACCAGTTCCCAGAGTAGGGAGCTCATCAGCCACATTGTTGTGCCTTAGCGGGGGCGATTCAACTTCGTGGGAGGGATTCCATATCGTTTCACAATCCCCGCTGGGTCGATTCAGACGATTCAAGCGCGCTTTCAGTCATACTTACTCCCAAGCGCCGTGGTTGTCACATTTTGTTGGCTCTTCAGGAGTGAAACATGATATTCGCCCGTTTCCTAGTGAGTGCTGTCTGCTTCTCCCTCGTGACTTGTGTGCGGTATCAAGCAGCAGATCGCGGCCGACTTTTGATCGATGTGCGTCTTGCTAGAGACACTGCCGAATCGGGCTTCATGCCCATGAGATCGACTTCGGATACCATTTTCTACCTCGATCGCGCTCACGTGGTGTCTGACACTGATATCCAATTCGCCCGTGTGCTACTCAGAGAAGAAGGGTTCTTGATTAGGGCAAGACTAACACCGTCGGCGAATTCCAGGCACAGAACCTTTCTCCAACAGCATGTTGGTGAGCGACTCGCAGTAATACTGGATGGCCAACTGATCGGGGCGCCGATTATCCGAATTCCGCCAAGTGATGCTCAGCCGAGTTCAGCCCCCTATCATTTGGAGATTAGTGCTAAGTTGGCAGACTCTACGACGCAACGGATCAAGGCACTCATCACCACTCGCTGGCCGGTAGACAGTCAATGAGCTCTTAGCAGGATGCTGAAGTGAACGTAGTGGAAGATGAGCGGACAGTCAGCCTGAACAGCTGAGGGTACTGAGCATCCGCGCTCCGGGCCGAGCGCGCCCTCCCAGGGCGCGTTTCGGTGAGGGGCCGCACACCGTGCCCTGCCAGCGAAGCGGGTGCTCGACAACATGACTAGATATGACTATCATGTAGTCATGAAGACGACAGTCCGCATCGCCGAGCTCAAGAGCCGATTGAGCGAGTACGTGCGCCGCGTCCGGCGGGGCGAGACGATTACCGTCCTCGACCGCGATACCCCGGTCGCCCGGTTGGAGCCGGTAGGGAGCGACACCACCTCCCGCCTCGTCGTCCGCCAGCCCATCCCCGGAGCGCTGCGGCCGCGCGACGTCCGCTGGCCGCCGCCGCTGCGGATCAGCAGCGACGTGCTCCGTCTGCTGGAGGACGAGCGCGGCGAACGGTGATCGCCTACGTCGAGTCGTCGGTCATCCTCCGCCTGGTTCTCGGCCAGCCCGGTGCGCTGCGAGAGTGGCGCACCGTGGACGCCGGCGCAACCAGCGCGATTGCGGAGGTCGAATGCCTCCGCACGCTCGATCGCCTGCGACTCGCGGACCGTCTCGGCGAACGCCAGATCGCGGAACGCCGGGCCGCCGTCTACGACGTGCTCAATACCCTCACGATTATCGAGCTGACGCGGCCGATCCTGACCCGCTCCGCGCAACCACTGCCGCTCACCCTGGCAACGCTGGACGCGCTGCATCTCGCCAGCGCGCTGGCCTGGCGCGAGCACACCGGCGACACCGTCGTCCTCGCCACCCACGACCGGCGCCTCGCTGCCGCGTCGCGTGCCCTGGGGCTCGGAACCATCGGCACCTGAGCATCAGGCCTTTCGCAATGCTTTTCAAGGCAACGTCCCCCGGATCTGCACCTTCAACGCGCGGGCGCCGCTGCCGAAATCCTTCTCCGACATCACGGTCGTCAACGAGTCCGGCACGCGCAACGCGGTGATCGCGAAGTCGCCGCTCAGCGTGCCCCGGAACGTCGTCAGCTCGACCCCGCCGCCGCTCTGCGTGCGCCCGCCGCCGTAGCTGCTCGACGTGGTGCGGAGATGACCGCTCCGCGCGAGCCACGTGGTGACTGACGAGTCGGCTGCCTGGTGAATCACGAAGCCGGTGCCGGTCCCCGCCGTGTCGGGGGAAAACCGCGTCCGCAACGTGACGTCGATCGGCGCGCGTCCCGCTCCCAGAATGAAGAACACCGTATCGACGACGCGCCGCGTCGCATCGTAGCCGCGCCAGGCGAGCACCGCCGAGAAGTCGGCGATCACGGAGTCGCCGCCCTGCTCGGCCTGGATATCCAGCTCGATCCCGACCAGCCGGGTCGTGTCGGCGCCGCTCGGGATGCGGGACGCCCGGTCGATGTACGGGAAGACGAGAAACGAGAGCGTGGGGTACAGCGTGTCATCCGCGAGCGCCGAGTCGAGCGCGGTGCGGACGGCGGCGAGCTCCCGCGCGTCGATGGCGTCGGGATCGACGCCCCCGGCGTCGGAGCATGCCCCCGCGCCTGCCGCCACGGCGGCGAGCGCCATCAGGGCTACGAGCCTGTGTCGCATCGCCGGGAATATGACGCTAGTCACCGCCGCCCGAAACCGTGGGGACCGCGGGTTCCGGATAGGGGCGGAGCGAGCCGCGCTGGTACACGCTGCGCGGATTCCACAGAACCCAGGACATGATCCCGAGCTCCTCGGCGGCCCGGATCTGCTCGCGAATCTCGTGCGGCGTGTAGCGCGGCCGGCGCCGGCCCAGCGTGAACGCCTGGAGATAGGGACGGATCTCCGCGGCGTTGGCATGCGGCCGCGTGCGCTCGATCGCTTCCTGGAGCGCGTTGCGCACGATGCCATAGGGGTGGGCGTTGGGCCAGTCGTAGCCGTAGCTGCCGCGGCCGTAATGGCTGGGATAGACCATCGGCAACACGACGTCGGCGACGGTGACGAAGTCCTCCCACACCTGCCCGATGCCGAGATCGCCGGTCGCCGACGCGGTGAGGCCGAAGATATCGAACGTCACGGGCACGCCCAGCGGCTGCAGTCGCTCGACCAGCATCCGCACGTTCTCGCGCACGGCGGCGCGCTCGCTCTCGTTGCCGCGCCGCGCCGGAAAGATTGCCGACGCCATCATCTCGGGCGGCTCGTCGGGGAAGCGGACGTAATCGAACTGCACTTCGGCGAAGCCCATGCGCACCGCCTCGGCGGCGAGCTGCGCGGCATAGATCCACACCGAGTCGTTGTACGCATCCACCCACGCGCTGCCGATGCGGTCGCGCCACAGGCCGCCATCGCGATGCTGCACCGACCACTGCGGCCGCCGCTCGGCCAGCAGCGGGTCCTTGGCCACGACGATGCGGGCGATCGGGTAGATGCCGTGCGCGTGCAACGTGTCGAGCCGCGCCCGCGCATCCGGCGCGCGCAGACAGCGCGTCGCGCCGATGTGCTTCGCCACCGGCACCGCGGACGCATACAGCAGGCAGCCGGTATCGTCTTTCACGTCCACGACGAACGCGTTGATCTCGGTGGAATCGGCGAGACGGACCAGCTGCCACAGACGGCGCGAGCCGAACACCCACGCGTTCACGTACAGCGCGCGGATCGGCTCGGCCGCGTCGACCACCGGCAGCGTGTCGAACAGCGGTTCGGGCAGCACGTAGCGCAGCTCCACGCCGCGCAGCAACAGCCGGTCCGGCGTGGTGGGAAGTTGCTGGGCAAAAAGGCCGCGACCGGAGGTCGCGGCCCAGAACAAGACCAGGCCTGCGTGCTGAGCCAACTTCATAGGGGACACCAACATAGGAATTGGGCCACGGCCCGGCAAGCATCCCGGCGTCACTCCACCTGTGACGCACGCAAGCTGTTGAACAACAAGGGGTAAGTCGCCAGGCTCTGGCCCCGGTACTGCGGCCGGAACCCGAACAACAGCACCCGGCCCCCGGCGTCCCCCTGCCGCACCTCGAGCAGCGCCGCCCTGCCCGCGACCCGCTCGGGGTGCAACACCCATCCCGACAGCAAGACGTGCGCCGGATCCGCCGGCCAGCGCCCGATGACCCGCACCAGCGTGGAGTCGAGCACGTCGAACGCCGGGCCGCTCTGGAACCAGGCGGCTGTTTCCCGCGGCATGCCGCGCGCGACGTCGTGCGAGATGTCGAGCTCGAGCCGGAAGATCGAGCCGGGAGCGTAGAACTCATCGTCGGGGACGCCCTCGAGCACGTTCCGCACGGGGAGGAGGAGGGCCTGAACCGCGAAGCGGCTCGCCTCGTTCAACGCGACGAGCGTGCCGCCATCAAGTACGAACTGGCGCAGCGCGTCGCTGCCTTCGGACCCGAGCCCCCCGGCGTACGGTGCGGGGTAGCTCTCCGGCAGGCCCTCGAGAATCTCGCGCGGCGACTGGTCCGGCAGCACGATCACGTCGAACCGCTCGCGCAGCCCGCCGGCGCGTACCACCGAGTCGACCAGCGACACATAGGGCACGTGCCACGTATCGAAGACCCAGCGGGTCCAGCCCTCGTCCATCGCGGCATCGTAGGACTTGTACACGGCGACGCGCGACTCACTCCCGGACCCTCGCTCCGCCGCCCGGGCCTGTCCGCCCGGCCCTCTCGCCGCGGCGCGGGCCTCACCCCCTGGCCTCTCCGCGGTGCGGAGAGGGGGAACGATGACCGGTGGCACGTGCCGCGGCGTGATCGGCGCCGACAGCGGCACGCGCAACGAATCCTGAATCGTGATGGCCGCGACGCCCATGAGGAGCGGCAGCGTGTGCGCGGTGACGTCGTAGGGACGCTCCGGCGGGCCGTCGGGGTATAGCCGGCGGTCGGGGTAGTGCTGCACCTCGAGCAGCGTCTTGGCGAAGGCCGCGTACGGCTGGCGCAGCACGATCACGTAGGTCCCCGCGGGGTGGCGCTGCCCGCCCACCGTGAACGACTGCTGCGCGGTGCGGATCTCGACGCCGCCGCGGTGCAGGATGCCGAGCAGCGCGCTGAGCGCCACGGAGTCCTGGCGGGCGGGAATCGCGAAGGCGTAGGGCCACCCGCGCCAGCCCCGCACCGCCCGCCATCCGATCGAGAGGAAATTCGCGAGCCAGCGGGCGCGGTACTTGGCGGCATGCGTGAGCAGGGCGTACGCGCCGTCCGATTGATAGGCGATGATGTGGCGCAGAGTCCAGCGTCCGCCGCGCCACGGATTGCTGAAGTTCCAGGAGCGCACGCGCGGGTTGAAGCCGCGGGCGCGGGCCTGGAGGCGGTCGAACGGCAGCTCGACCGGCGAGGCGAGCCGGCCGCTCGCCGTCTCCGAAAGGATGCGCACGCCGCCGTGGTAATGCTGATACGCACGCGCGGGCGTGAACGCGTCGTAGGTCGCGTTGACCGAGATGCCGGTCTTGCCCTGGCCCGCGAGCTCCCACGCCATGGCCATGCCCAGCGCGTTCGCGCCGTCCACGAGCAGCGGGTCCACGTTGCGCTCGATGGGATCGAGATAGGGCGGCAGGAACAGCCGCGCGCCGTCGGACCCCATCTGGTGGATGTCGTGGACGATCTGCGGGTGCCACACGTTGTGCAGCGAATCCACGGTGAGCTGCGTCTCGACCTGCGTGAACGCGTACCAGTCCCGGTTGTTGTCGTGGCCGGTATAGTGGTGATACAGCTCGGGCGGCGCCGTGCCTTCGGCGGGGGTGCCGAGGGTGCGCTGGTACCACTGCGTCACGATCGTCACGCCGTCGGGGTTGAGCGACGGCACGAGCCAGAGGATCACCTGATCGAGGATGGCGCGCGTCGTTGGACTGGTGTCGGTCGCGAGGCGGTGGGCGAGGACCACCGGTGACAGGTGGCCGCCCACTTCCGTCGAGTGAATGCTGGACGTGATCAGCACGATCACCCGGCCCTCGCGCAGGGCGTCCTCGGCGGCGCGCGTGGTGCGGAAGCCGCGCGGGTCGGCGAGGCGCGCGTTGATCTGCCGGTAGCGCTCGAGTTGGCGCAGGTTCTCCGGGCTGGAGATGGCCAGCGCGATGAACGGGGCCCCCAGCGTGGTCTTGCCGAGCTCGCGATACTCGACGCGATCGCTCGCCCGGGCCAGGGCCTGGAAATAGCGCACCAGCACCGGCCAGTCCGCGAGCTTGCGGTCTTCCCCCGGCATGAAGCCGAGGATCGACCGCGGCGTGGGGATCGCTGCCCGGGAACGCCGCGGTTGCTGTGCGCCCAGCGGCGCCGCGATGAGCGCCAGCGCGACCAGGCTGTGGAGCGCGCGTCGCGTCATTGCACGCCGGCGGCCGCCGCCGGTGGCGCGCTGCCCGTGCCGATCCAGTGCGCGAACCAGGTGCGTATCCGCTCCAGCCGGTCCACCAGCAGCCACGGCGGACCGGTGCGCGACAGCCCGTGAAACGACCGCGGATAGCGCACGAATTCGGCCGGGATGCCGCGCTTGCGCAACGCCACGAACAACTGCTCGGCGTCGCCGATCGGCGTGCGCTTGTCGTCCTCGGAATGCACGATCAGCAGCGGCGTGCGGATCTGGTCCACGTACGTCATCGGGGAGAGCGCCAGGTAGAGGGAATCGCTCTCCCACGGCGCACCGAGGAACTCATAGTCGGTCAGCCCCTGCGCGTCCGACGTGCCGTACCAGGAGAACCAATTGAAGATTGACCGGTCGGTCTGCGCGACCCGGAACCGGTTCGTGTGTCCCACGATCCAGTTGGTCATGAAGCCGCCGTAGGAGCCGCCCAGCACCGCCATGCGCGTGGTGTCCACGCCGCCGTCCGCGCGCGCGATCGCCACGTCCACCGCCTGCATCAGGTCCTGGTAATCCTCCATGCCCCAGCGGCCGCGGGTGGCGAAGGTGAAATCGTGCCCGTAGCCGCTCGAGCCGCGGGGATTGGTGAACAGCACCCAGTACCCCTGCCCGGCCAGCATCTGGAATTCGGGGAACAGCACGTTGCCGTAGTTCGAGTGCGGGCCGCCGTGGATGTACAGCACCAGCGGATAGCGCCGCCCCTCCTCGTAGCCGTGGGGCTGCATCAGCCAGCCCTCGATCCGCAGGTCTCCCACGCCCGTGAACCAGAAGGTGTCGGCGGGAATGAACGCGATCTGGGAGCGCCACGAGTCGTTGAACGACGTGAGGCGGCGCTCGTTGCGACCAGCCGGGGTCGCGGCGTACAGCTCGACCGGATGGGTGATGTCGCTCGCCGTGTACGCGAGCACCCGGCCGTCGGCGCTGTGGGCGAAATCGCGCAGCTGCCGCTCGCCGGTCGTGATCTGCCGCACCGGGCCGCCGCTCGCGGCCACGGCGAAGAGATGCACGTTGCCGCGCGTGGCGGCACTGAAGGAGATCGTGCGGCCGTCGCGGGACCAGCTCGGCGCGCCCGGATCGAGCGTCCAGTCCGCCGTCAGGTTGCGCGCCGCGCCCTGCCCGCCCGTTGCCGGACTCACGCAGACGTCGTTTTCCTCCCCTCGCCCCTTGGAACAGGAGAAGGCGATCGCTCGGCCATCCGGCGACCAGGCGGGGTTGGAGCTTTCCGTGTAGCCGGTGGGGAGGGCGCGCACCGCGCCGCTCGCCACGTCGAGCAGGTACAACGCCGGGCGCGACTGCGGCCGCACTTCCTGCGTCTCGGTCGAATCCTGCACGAAGACGATCGTCTTCCCATCGGGCGACCAGGCCGCGTCGTTTTGGCTGAGCGGGCCGCTCGTGAGCTGGCGCGGCTCACCGCCGTCGATCGAGACCAGATACAGATGGCTGGGCCGCCGGGTCTCGCGCGGCGCCAGGTACCCGCGCTCGTCGGCGACCATGGGAATCGACGTATACACCCGTCCGTCGAAGCGCTTGGGGTCGGGCCCGCGGGTGATGGCGGCGGGCGAGACCTTCTTCACGCTGTCGCTGTCGGGCTCGGCCCCCCGCCAGCGGTACAGCAGCCAGCGGCCGTCCCGGGAGAACAGCGGCATCTCGTGGACGCCCTCGATCTGGAACGCCTCGCCCCCCGGGGCCCCGGTGCGGATGAACCAGACATCGTCGTCCGTCCCTGCTCCGCCTTCGCGGCGGCTGCTGAAAGCCAGGAGCGACCCGTCGGGCGACCAACGCGGGCCCGACGCTTCCGTCGTGGGACTGGTATAGCGATACGGGGCGGCCGAGCCGTCGGTCGGCGCCATCCAGATTTCGCGGTGGCGGCGATCCTTCTCCTCGATCACCGTGGTCACGACGAACGCCACGCGCCGGCCGTCGGGCGAGAGGGCCGGATCGGCCACGGAAGCGAGGCGATAGTAGTCGGTCGACTGCCAGGGCCGGGCCTGCGCCCCAAGGACAGCAGGCAGCAGGACAAGCATGAGGATCCCGAGTGTCGTGCGAAGGCGCATCGTATGCTCGCAATGGAGCGGGACGGGAAAAATACCGACGGGCCCTGCCACGGCTAGACGCGCAGACGCACCGTGGGGATCGGGTTTCAGGCTGCAGCCTTGCCTGTCCCGAGCCCCGCTGCGTCTGTTCACCGCTGCTGCGTCTGTGCGTCTAGTCGTTGCAGGTCCGCGCAGTTCCGCTCACGGCAGCTTGTGCAGCTCGACCCTGCGGTTCTGCGCCCGTCCTTCCGCCGTCTGGTTGCTGGCGACGTAATTCGACGCGCCGTAGCCCCGCGCCTCCATCCGGTCGGGAGTGACGCCCTTGCCGGCCAGATATGCCTGCACGGCGCGCGCCCGGCCGGTGGAGAGGCGCAGGTTCGTCCCCGGCGAGCCGGTCCAGTCGGTGTACCCCGCGACCTCGATGCGAATGTCGGGGTTGGCCAGCAGGGACGCCGCCACCTCGTCCAGAATGGCGTGCGATTCGGGCGTGAGGGTGGACCTGCCCGTCTCGAAATTCACGCCGCGCAGGATCAGGGTCGGGCGTGGCGGCGGCGGCGCGCCCGGCGCGGGTGGCGGGGCGGCGGCCGCGCGCTCCTCGAACAGCAGCATGCACCCCACCTGATCGACACGCGTGTTGGGCGGCGTCTGCGGGCAACGATCCATCGGGTCGGGCACGCCGTCGCCGTCGGTGTCGCGTTCCACCGGGCAACCCGTCGCGTCCACCTGCACGCCGGCGGGCGTGTTGGGACAACGATCGAGGTTGTTCGGGACCGTATCGCCGTCGGAGTCGAGCGGACAGCCCGTGGCGTCTACCGGCGCGCCGGCAACCGTTCCGGGGCAGCGGTCGACGCCGTCGAACACGGCATCCTGATCGCTGTCCGCCGGACAGCCAGTGGCGTCCACGGTGGCGCCGCCCGGCGTATCGGGGCACTGGTCCAGCCCGTCGAACACACTGTCGCGGTCCTGGTCGCGCGGGCAGCCGGTCGCGTCCACCGTGGCGCCCGCCGGCGTATCGGGACACACGTCGGTGCCGTCCACCACGCCATCGCCGTCGCTATCGCCGGGCGCCGGCTCCGCCGGGGCGGGTGGGGGAGGTGGGGGCGGGGCCGGCGGTGGCTCGACCGCGATCAACGGAACCGGTTCGGGCGAGGGCGGTGGCGCGCGATCGGGCTGGAAGAAGGCGAGCCCCACCGTCCCCACGAGGTGCGTGGCGCTCTGCTGTCCGAAGTTGCCGTTGGTCTCGGGGGTGTAGAGGCCGCGCGCCTCCACCCGCAGGGCGAAGCGCGGGCTGACGAAGAAGCGCGCGCCCGCGCCGGCGTGCGCGGCGCCGTCCGTGAAGCGGTAGGGATTGGTGCCGCCGAAGTCGAGCCGGGAGTATCCGCCGAGCACGTACACGGAGAGGCGGTCGGCATTGAGGGCATTGAAGACGAGGCTGCCCCCGCCGATCACGGGCTCGATCTCGGTAAAGGGGGCGATGGTGTGCGGCGGCTGGAACAGCACGTGCGCTTCCACGCTGAACATCGGGCCGAAGGCATAGGCGAACCGCACGCCGCCGCCGATCCGGTCGCTGAGACCGAAGGCCTCGTCGTATCTCGTGAACGCGCCGAACAGGCCCACCTCGTAGCGGCGCGCGAACTGCGCCGCGAGGGGGCCGGGCAGGACGGCCAGGCCGGCGACCGTGAGCCACGCGATTCGGTTCACCGCGAACCTCCGCTCAGGGGATCTGCCGCAGCTCGACGCGCCGGTTCTGCGCGCGTCCCGCGGCGGTGTTATTGGGCGCGACCGGCTGAGACGGTCCGTACCCGCGCGCGACCATCCGGTCGGGCGCCACGCCTTTCGTCGCGAGATACGTGCGGACCGCGTCGGCCCGGGCCTGGGAGAGCCGCTGGTTGGTCGCCGCGGAGCCGGTGCTGTCGGTGTGGCCCGCGATCTCGATCCGGATGTCGGTGTTCGCGAGCAACGACGCCGCGACGATGTCGAGCACGGTAAACGAGTTCGGCTGCAGCGCCGAGCGGCCCGTCTCGAACGTCACCCCGCGCAGGACGACGGGCGTGCGCTCCGGCGTAAACAGGATGGGACACCCGGCGGCATCGACGCGCGTGTCGGCCGCCGTGGCGGGGCAGCGATCCCGCGTGTCGTCCACGCCGTCGCCGTCGCTGTCGGTGGTGCGCTGGCAGCCCGCCG
The DNA here is from genome assembly GCA_050733275.1 of Gemmatimonadales bacterium. Lineage (GTDB taxonomy): Bacteria > Gemmatimonadota > Gemmatimonadetes > Gemmatimonadales > GWC2-71-9 > 20CM-2-65-7. The sequence goes on along the minus strand of JBOHSP010000299.1, from coordinate 1,888 downwards.
TGTCCACCTCCGTCCCCGCCGGTGTCCCCGGGCACTTGTCGAGCCCGTCGAACACGCCGTCACCGTCGGCGTCCAGCGGGCACCCGGTGGCGTCCACGGTGGCGCCGGCCGGCGTGTTGGGACACTGGTCGGGGCCATCGGGCACCGCATCGGCGTCGCTGTCCGTGGGGCAGCCGCGCGCATCCACGCGCGCGCCGCTGGGCGTGGCCGTGCACTGGTCGAGGCCGTTGTAGACGCCGTCCCCGTCCGTGTCGGTGGGGCAACCGCGGGCGTCCACTTCCGCGCCGGTTACCGTGTTGGGGCAGGCGTCGATGCCGTTGAAGACTTTGTCGCTGTCGGTATCGCTCGGGCAGCCCTGGGCATCGACGACGGCTCCGGCCGGCGTGCCCGCGCAGGTGTCGCGGCCGTCGGAGATCCCGTCGGCATCGGCATCCCGGAAGGTTCTGGGGCCGGTGAAGATCGAAATGCCCACCGACCCGATGACGTGGCCCGCCCAATCGCCCCCCGCGTGGTGGGTCGTGGGCACGTAGACGGCCCGGCCTTCCAGCCGCAGCGCGACGCGGTCGCCGAGAAACAGCCGGTCGCCGATCGCCCCGTGCACGCCGTTGTCGGTGAAGCGGAACCCCGCCAGATCGTCGAAGGCGACCCGGGAGTAGCCGCCCAGAATGTAGAAGAGATTGCCACCGCCGCCGAAGTTCAGGGCCAGGCTGGCGCTGCCGAGCGCGAGCGTCGCGTTGCCCCCACCCGACTCGGGGGACGGCTGCTGGTAGCCCGCTTCGAGCTCGGCGCTGACCACGGAGCCGAAGAAGTACCCGAGCCGTCCCCCGCCGCCGATTTGCCGATCGAGACCGAAGGCGCGGTCGTAACGGGTGAAGGACCCAAAGGCGCCGAACTCGAACTGGTGGGTGCGCTGCGCTGCCAAACCGGCGAGCGGCGCGAGGGCGATACCGGCACACACGAGCATGATCCGCGTACGCATGGCGCGATCTCCAGGGGGTGGCGGCCACCCCACGTTAATAATCGAGGCCCCGATGCGAAACACCGGGGCACGCTCTGACGTGTCGCTCGTCACACTCGACCGGGTTGGCGGGCCGCCCGGCTAGCGGTGCCCGTTCTCTCCGCGGATGAAGCGCAGCGCCTGGTGGAGCTGGTCGGCGAGCGCCGAGAGCTCGCTGGCGCCGCGCGCCAGGTCCTCGATGGCGCGGAGCTGCTCGGCGGCCGCGGCGGCGACGCCTTCGGCCTCCTGGCTCGAGGTCTGGGCGGCGGTCCCGGCCTGGCCCAGCATCGCCGTGATCTTCGCCGCCAGCTCGGCGCTCTCGCGGCCTTCCTCGGCGACGCGCTTGCCGGCGCGGGCGGTTTCGGCGGCGGCCTCGGTGATCCGGTTCAGGTCGTGAAGCCAGTCGGCCGAGCTCTCGACCACCTGGCCGAGGTCGCCGCGGATGCGCTCCAGGAGCTGCGCGGCGCGATCCAGCGCCCGGCGGGTGTCCTGCACCGATTTGCCGACGTTGCGGGCCTCGCGGCCGCTCGCCTCCGCGAGCTTGTGGACTTCGTCCGCGACGACGGCAAAGCCGCGCCCGTGAACGCCGGCGCGCGCCGCTTCGATGGTCGCGTTCAGGGCGAGCAGGTTCGTCTGATTGGCGATGAACCCGATCGTTTCGGAGAGCTTCTCGACCTCGGCGGCCGCCTCGCGCAGCCGGCCGACTTCGCCCGCGCTTTCTGCCGTCGTGACGCCCAGCTCGGTGAGCTGGCGCACCGCCGCCTGCGTGTCGCCACGCACCTTCTCGGCCGTCTGCTCCATCTGGGATCCCGCGCCGCGCGTCGAATCCCCGGCGGCGGCCAGCTCGGCGGCGCTGTCCTTGAGCCGGCCGGCCTCGCGCGCCGCGGTCAG